>OMZX01000004.1:0-6954 GCA_900315665.1 uncultured Eubacteriales bacterium | reverse complement strand
CCATTGAAGGAAAAGCCCCTTCAAGGCTTTTCCTGAATTGGGCCGGCCCGGATGGAGCACCCGGATAGCGCTTAGATTTCCGAGCGTGAGCTAGGGTGCCCCTCCAGTGCACCACGGCACAGACCCACCGCCCCAGCCGCTCGCCTTCGGCTCCCATCCCTCGTCCGTATAGCCACCAATCCCAAGGAAGTAAGCATTGTCAAGAGAAATCTGCACAAAAATCCCAGCGAAAATTTGTGAAACATGAAATTTTCACCAAAACTAAAGAGAATTTCTAAGATAAATCACAAAAAATTCTATATAAAACCGCCAACCCGGATGCTAAACTTGGCACAGTTGTTAAAAAAAGACGCCAAAAGCGCCACAAGGAGGACAAGTATTTATGAACAAGAAAGTAATTGCACTTGCAACGGCTTCTGTTATGGCTGCTTCTCTTGCAGCATGCGGAGGCTCAAGCTCATCCACAGCTACCACAGCAGCAGCTACAGAAGCAGCAAAGACTGAGACCACAGCAGCTGCAGCAGCTGAGACCACAGCAGCAGCTACCGAGGCAGCCGCTACAGGCGAAGTTGCTAACAAGGATAAGCCGCTTGTATGGTATAACAGACAGCCGTCAAACAGCTCGACTGGTGAACTTGATCAGACAGCTCTCAACTGGAACGACAAGACCTACTACGTAGGCTTCGATGCTAACCAGGGTGCTGAACTCCAGGGCCAGATGGTTCTTGATTACATCAAGGCACATGCAGCAGAGATCGATCGTAACGGTGATGGTGTTATCGGTTACGTTCTTGCAATCGGTGATATCGGACACAACGATTCCATCGCTCGTACAAGAGGTGTTCGTAAGGCACTTGGTACAGCCGTTGAGAAGGATGGCGCTATTGATTCTAATCCGGTTGGTACAAACACAGACGGTTCCGCTACAGATGTACAGGATGGTACACTTGAGCTCGATGGCAAGACCTACACAGTTCGTGAGCTTGCTTCTCAGGAAATGAAGAACTCCGCTGGTGCTACATGGGATGCAGCTACAGCAGGTAACGCAATCGGCACATGGTCCGCTTCCTTCGGCGATCAGATCGATATCGTTGCTTCTAACAATGATGGTATGGGCATGTCGATGTTCAACGCATGGTCCAAGGACAACAAGGTTCCGACCTTCGGCTACGATGCAAACTCTGATGCCGTTGCAGCAATCGCTGAGGGCTACGGCGGAACGATTTCCCAGCACGCAGATGTACAGGCTTATCTGACACTCCGTGTTCTTCGTAACGCTCTCGATGGTGTTGATCCTGATACAGGTATCGGCACAGCTGATGATAAGGGCAACGTTCTTACAGCAGATGACTATAAGTATGTAGCAGATGAGAGATCCTACTACGCTTTGAACCTTGCTGTAACTGCTGATAACTATCAGGAATTCACGGATGCTACGAAGACCTACGCTCCGGTTTCCAACCAGCTTGATGAAGCTACTTCCCCGAAGAAGAAGGTATGGCTTGATGTTTACAACGCAGCTGATAACTTCCTTTCTGCTACATACCAGCCGCTTCTTCAGAACTATGATGATCTTCTTAACCTCGATGTAGAGTACATCGGTGGTGATGGCCAGACAGAGTCCAACATTACAAACCGTCTCGGCAACCCGAGCCAGTATGATGCTTATGCAATCAACATGGTTAAGACAGATAACGCTGCATCTTACACAGCACTTCTTCAGTAATCTGTAAGATCACAGTTACAATCCAGTAACAAACAACAAGGAGGTTATCAGGAACATGGCTTCCTGATAGCCTCCTTTTTAACACGAGGTAAAAAAATGGCAGAGCAGAAAGATGATATCATCTTATCGATTCGCGGCATGTGTAAGTCCTTCGGCCGTAACCGTGTTCTCGATCACATCAACCTGGATGTTCGTAGGGGCACCGTCATGGGTCTCATGGGCGAAAATGGCGCCGGTAAGTCAACCATGATGAAATGCCTGTTCGGTACCTATCAGAAGGATGAAGGCCATATCTTCCTGGATGGTAAGGAGGTAAGCTTTACCGGTCCGAAGGATGCCCTTGAAAATGGTATCGCCATGGTGCATCAGGAGCTGAACCAGTGTCTCGAGAGAAGTGTTGTCGATAACCTTTTCTTAGGACGTTATCCGGTAAACTCCGCGGGCATCATCGATGAGGCAAGAATGAAAAAGGAAGCCGCAGAGCTTTTCAGAAATCTCGGTATGACCGTGAATCTGACACAGCCGATGCGGAATATGTCTGTATCACAGAGACAGATGTGCGAAATTGCAAAGGCAATTTCCTACAATTCAAAGATTATCGTACTGGATGAGCCGACATCCTCTCTTACAGCACCTGAAGTTAAGAAGCTTTTCGAAATGATGCGGAAGCTGAAGAGCCAGGGCATCTCTCTTATCTATATCTCCCATAAGATGGATGAGATCTTCGATATTTGTGATGATGTATCCGTTCTTCGAGATGGTTCACTCGTTATGACGAAGAACACGAAGGACACCAACATGAATGAGCTGATTGCAGCCATGGTTGGTCGTTCCCTCGAAAATCGTTTCCCGCCGGTCGATAATACGCCGGGTGAGCCGATTCTTAGCGTACAGCATCTCAGCACGAAGTATGCGCCACATCTTCAGGATATCTCCTTCGATGTGAATAAGGGTGAAATCTTCGGACTCTACGGACTGGTTGGCGCCGGCCGTACGGAGCTTCTCGAGACGATCTTCGGTGTTCGTACGAGAGCGGCAGGCCGTGTTTATTATAATGGCCGTCTCATGAATTTCAACAGCTCACAGGAGGCCATGGAGCATGGCTTCGCGATGATCACCGAGGAAAGAAAGGCAAACGGTCTTTTCCTGAAGGGCGATCTTACATTTAACACGACGATTGCAAACCTGAATCATTATAAGACAGGTGTTGCACTGGATGACCAGAAGATGACGAAGGCCACCGTCAAGGAAATCGGCATCATGCATACGAAGTGCATGGGCCCTGGCGATCTCATCTCAAGCCTCTCCGGTGGTAATCAGCAGAAGGTCATTTTCGGTAAGTGGCTTGAAAGAGACCCGAAGGTCTTCCTGATGGATGATCCGACAAGAGGTATCGATGTCGGTGCAAAGTATGAGATTTATGAGCTCATCATCCAGATGGCAAAGCAGGGCAAGACGATCATCGTTGTATCTTCGGAGATGCCGGAGATCCTCGGTATCACGAACCGGATCGGTGTTATGTCAAACGGTCATCTGTCCGGCATTGTCAACACGAAGGAAACCAATCAGGAAGAGCTCTTGAGGCTCAGCACGAAGTATCTGTGATAAGGAGATAAATTATGGCAAACGAGAAGATCCTCACGGCAGAAGAGGAAACGAAACTACTGCAGCCGATTGCCGATCATGTCGGAGAGATTCAGAAGAAGATTGACGAACTGAGAAAAGATGGTACCGCGAAGGTACAGGATTCGAAGAACAGAATCGCTCTTCTCAAGGAAGATAAAAACTATACCAAAGAGGAAAGAGACGCTGAAATCGAAAAGACGAAGGCTGCGCTTCAGAAGGCACAGGAAGTAGAAGCAAAGAACAAGGCTGAGGTTGACAAGCTGGTCGCTGAAGCTGAGAGCTATATCAATGAGCATTATGATAAGGAATATTTCCAGCCGGTAAAGGCAGCCTGCGATCAGATGCGTGCGGAAGCAAAGGCTAAGTACGATGCAACGCTTGCACAGTATGCAAAGGAGCATGAAGAGAATCTTAAAAAGATTGACCAGTCTCATGCAGAAGCTAAGCAGGAAGAGAAGGACGAAAACTACGTTTATAAGAACAAGCAGTTCGACGCCAAGATGACCTATGACAAGGACATGCAGGTTGCAAAGGACAGACAGCATGAGGCCTTTGCGTATAAGTATCATATGATCGATCTCCTGAGAATGTCGAAGTTCACATTCGCAGAGAATAGAGCGCAGGGCTGGGAGAATTACAAGTACACCTTCAACAGAAAGCAGTTCTTCCTGACAAACGGTCTTTACATCGTTATCGTCTGTGTCTTCATCATGCTTGGTATCATTACCCCGATTATCAAGCACACACCGCTCTTTACGTATAACAATATCCTGAACATTCTCCAGCAGGCATCGCCTCGTATGTTCCTGGCACTCGGTGTAGCAGGCCTCATCCTTCTCACCGGTACCGATCTTTCCATCGGACGTATCGTCGGCATGGGCATGGTTACCTGTACGATCATCATGCACCAGGGCAAGAACACCGGTGGAGTATTCGGACATGTTTTTGATTTCACAGGCATTCCGTTCGGCGGCAGAATCATCCTTGCACTGCTCGTCGATGTCTGCCTCTGCGTACTGTTTACATCGCTGGCCGGCTTCTTCACAGCCCGCTTCAAGATGCATCCGTTCATCAGTACCATGGCAAACATGCTCATTATCTTCGGTCTCAACACCTTCGCTACGAAGGGTGTATCCTTTGGTGCTATTGAGGGCAAGATTCCGTCCATGATTATCCCGAAGATCAATGGTTTCCCGACCATCATCATCTGGGCAATCGCAGCGATCGTCATCGTATGGTTCATTTGGAACAAGACAACCTTTGGTAAGAATCTGTACGCTGTCGGCGGTAACTCCGAGGCAGCAGCGGTTTCTGGTATTTCCGTATTTAAGGTAACCCTCGGTGCCTTCATGATGGCTGGCGTGCTCTATGCTTTCGGTTCATGGCTCGAGTGTATGCGAATGGTTGGTTCCGGTTCCGCAGCCTATGGACAAGGCTGGGATATGGATGCCATCGCAGCCTGTGTAGTCGGTGGTGTTTCCTTCACCGGTGGTATCGGTAAGATCTCCGGCGTCGTAGTCGGCGTCCTGATCTTCACAGCGCTGACCTATTCACTGACTATCCTTGGTATCGATACGAACCTCCAGTTCGTTATTGAAGGTATCATCATTCTCACAGCCGTAACGCTCGACTGTCTGAAGTACGTTCAGAAGAAGTAATTTCATCGGAGGCCAATGCCTCCATCTGACACTCATATCTTACTGTTCTGCCAGTATAGATACGACGGGGCGCCGCACTTTCGTGCGGCGTCCTGTTTTTTAAACTTTTGAAAAAAGTTAAAACACACCTTAAAATTTTCTGTTTTTTAGGCTATACTCTCTTCATAACAGGGATCGTGTTTTTGAAGTGTTGGTGAGTGTTTATGAAGGTAATTGGCTATTGTAGTACTTCATCCTACAGTCAGGATATCAGAAATCAGAAGAAGGCGATTCTCAGGGCGTATCCGGACGCGGAGATTCAGATGGATCAGAGAACGCATGAGCAGGACGGGCTCTATGAGAATAAGTGGGATCGGCTGGTGGCTTTTAATAAGCTGCTGGTGGATGTGCTGGTCATGGATTCTGTGACACGGATGAAGTGCGAGCCGAAGGATGCGTTTCGGAATTATGAGCGGCTTTATAACAATGGTGTCGAGCTCGTGTTTCTGAAGGAGCCGGAGCTGAATTCTTCGGTTTTTCATGAAGCGGAGAAGGAGATTGATGAGATCGAGACGGATGAGGACAGCCGGATTCTTTTTAAGAATGTTCTGAAGAATATCCGGAAGCTGCAAATCGAGGCGATATGGAGCCGGGTATCAGAGGAGCAGACGCAGCGGTCGGATGTTGCGAAGAAGGCTGTGCAGAAGGCGATGGCCGAGGGCAAGCAGGTTGGGCGGAAAACCGGTGCAAAGGTGAAGTCCACGAAAGAAGGTCCGGCCAAGGAGCTGATTCTTCAGCACGACAAGAACTTCGTGAATCGTCCGGGCTTCATCGAGAAATGGACGGCCGAAAAAATCATGAAGGAGGCGGCGATTTCCCGCCCGACCTACCGGAAATATCTGAAAGAGCTCCTTCAAGCCCAGATCCGCGAAGCTGTCGCCGCGAAGTACAAGCAGCGGCACAAGGAGCAATAGCTCCAACTATAATGGGGCACAGCAGAAGTGGTCTGTATCGTAACATTTATATGTCACGATACAGACCACTTCTGCTGTGCCCTCATTCAGCTTATATCAGAATGTAAAAATTCTTTGCCATATCGTTCATCGATGCCTTCTTTCAGATAAATCACCCTTTTTTCAGATCATCGAGATCATGCTTCAACTCGTCAGCACCTTCACGGACAGAGCCGTCGACATTGATATCGGTGAGAATCTCACCGGTTTCATCATGTGACGGTTCCTCAGCCGGCATATAATTTTTGAAAATATGCGAGAACATCGTCGAGTTGATCCAGGCGATGACCGGAAAGCCCATAAGCAAGAGAAGCATCGCAAGCCCTGGAATATTCGTGAGACACAGACAGATGAGCCCAAGCCACAGAACATCCGTTACCAGCATCGCCAGTGTAGACCCAAGATAGCGAAAAGCCATGAAAGAAGCATTGGCGAAGGTGGCTTTCATCGTGTTATCAAAACGGGACAGCACCGGCCAGACATAAAGAAAAATAAAAAGCCAGATGAGGATGAATGCCATCGTGATCGCACGAAGAATCACCCGAAGTGTATTCTGCCCCGTCATCACCTTCGTGAAAAAATAAAAATCAAAACCGAACACGACGATAAGCACCAGCATGATAAGCCACATCAAGGTCGCCTGCTTAAAATTCTGCTTAAAGGAATGGAAAAACATCTTAAAATCCCCATCATCCCGATCCTCCACAATCTTCAACGTACAATAATAAAGCGCCGTCATCGAAGCCCCGATCGTAAAAATCGGAATCGACGTCACAATAAACAAAAGATTCAGCACCACCATATCCGTAAACCGCCCGATAAACTTCCAGACCGGATTATCATAATTAAAAAAACCGTGCATAAAGAAAAGCCTCCTAAAAACATATAGCACAGTATAGCAGATATTCTGATAATAGCCAAAGAATAAGCGGATATAGCAGATAATCTGAAT
>OMZX01000117.1:3605-6628 GCA_900315665.1 uncultured Eubacteriales bacterium | reverse complement strand
CCTCAACCTGCCGTTAGCAGGCATCCTGCTCTGTGAAGCCCGGACTTTCCTCTCCCAGCCGGTTTCCCTACGCTGGCAGCGACCACATCTGATACTCGATGGCCCATTTTACTCCGCCGGCCGCTCGTTTGTCAAACTGAATTTCATCCGAGAGACTTTGTTCGTACGGGTGCCCCTTCCAGAGTTCTGTCACGTTCTAAAATTCTTTGGCTTTCCTGAGAAAGTTTGAATTCACTAATCCACGTCGAGGCAGCTGCCGCCGATGAACTCGCGGATGATTGAGTTGTTCGGGATGAGCTCCGGGCTGATTGGAAGGAAGTAGTCCAGGAACTTGAGGAGGCGTTTCGCTTCCTGGAATTCGGGATCAGTAGGCTTGATCTGGAACAGTAGCGGTGTCGCAAAGATCTTTAGTACAGGCAGCTCATAAATCATGCTCGAGTTAATCATGACGTCGGCGGATTCCTGGTACGGGAAGATGTTTCTGTCTTCACCACGGCGAACGTTCGGCCACATGCCGATCGTGTCCTTCGCACTGTAGCCACGGGTCCGGTTGTCGCGGATCATGCGGCGGATGAGACGGGCGTCGGTGGTCGGGATGCGGTTATGCGAGTCGACATTGATCTGGGTCAGTGCAGAAATATAGATCCGGAAACGGGACTCGGCAGGAAGTGCATAGGACATAGCATCATTGAGGCAGTGAATGCCTTCGATGACGAGCACATCGTCCTCGCCAAGCTTCATGAAGTCGCCCATGTATTCCCGTTTTCCGGTCACGAAGTTATAGCGTGGAAGCTCGATCGTACTTTCCGTTTTCATCCTTCGGTGCATAGATTCGGTCACGGAAGTAGTTATCGACAGAAATCGGGTGTGGTCGTACGCCGAGTGCCATAAGCTGGATAGAAAGTCGTCTTGAAAACGTGGTCTTGCCAGAGCTGGACGGTCCTGCAATCATGACGATCTTTTTCTTTTTGTCCGCGATACGGGCTGCAATGTTGCCGATCTGCTTTTCGAAGATGGCTTCCTGCAGAAGAATCAATTCATCAGTATGTCCTGCGACGATCTGATCGTTCAGCTCGCCGACATTACCGACGCCAAGGTTATGTGCCCATTGAGATGACTCCTTCTGCACATGGTAAAGCTTATCGAAAGGTACAAATTCCGGTACCTTCTCAGGCTCCTTCAGCGTCGGCATCATGAGCACAAAGCCTTTACCGTATGGAATCAGCTTATAGTACCGTAGATATCCTGTGTCTTTTACCATATAGCCAAAGAAATAGTCCTGAAAGTTGCCGATGGAGTAGACATTGACACGGCTCGTCATACGATAATGGAACAGCTTCTCCTTCGAATGCATACCATAATCATGAAACAAGTGGATTGCTTCATCGGTCGGTATAGATTTCTTCGTGATCGGGAGTTTCTCATCACGGTATTCATCCATTCGTGCGGTCACGCGGGCAAGAAGGTTCGCCGTCGGCTTGATATCGCCGCGCAGGAAGCAATAGAAGCCATGCCCCAGCGTATAATCAATATAAACGCCAAAATCCTTGACCTGACCACATTCATGATAAAAGGCACGGAGCATCATAAAGATGACCGATCGCTGATAGGTCATTTGGCCATCCTTATCCGCTGCTGTGATGAGCTTTACCTCCATGTCCTCATCCGGCAGCGGACGGTTCAGCTCGCAGAGCCTGCTGCCCGCTTGGATGAGAAGTATATCGTGCGGCGTCGTATCCTGAAACGCGCGGGCTACATCATCATAGAGCGCACCCGGCTGGAATTCCTTGGTGATTCCATTGACTGTAATTTTCATTGCTATATCCTACCTTATCTACATCTTCAGACAACCGCGGACGGGAAAGCCAGCGTATCTCTCATGATGGTAAGCTCCGGAAAATATTTCGAAAGGCGTTCTCCCATCGCTTCGACGAAGACATGCTCGAGGCCATAGTGGCCTGCGTCGATCAAGCTGATGCCTTCTGCGTTTAGATCCAGACCTTCATGATGGCCCATATCCCCTGATAAGAATGCATCAGCATAAAGCTTCGTCACAAGTCCCTGCTCGCCTCTACCAGAGCCCGGGCAGCAGACGACCCGCTTGATCGGGTGTCCTGCGTCATAATACTGTACATAGGGAAGTCCGAAGGTTTCCTTCACGAAAGCGGCAAACTCTTCCGCTGTCATCAACTGCGGTAGCTCTCCGATGAAGCCGACTCCGTAATCACGACCGGAAAATTTCGGATCAAGAAGCAGATCCTCCGCACCAGTTGTATCCTTCATCAGCAAAGCTGTACCATCTGAATCGCCGCCCTTGTCTCCTGCAAAGCCATTTTCTCTTTCCTTCGGCTGATACCCGCTCGGCTCCATCCGCCCGAGATATCTCATGTTAAGCTTCTCGCACACAAGATCCCCCATACCACCGGGGCAGGAATCAAAGTTCGTATGCATCGAGTATACAGAAATTCCGTTTGAGATGAGATCCATCAGCTTGATGCCCTCCGCAGAGTCATCATTGATACATTTTATCCCATGGAAAATGAGTGGATGGTGCGTGACGATCAGCTCGCAGCCTGCATTGGCCGCTTCCTCTGCCACGCGCTCCGTCGCATCAAGCGCGACAAATATCTTCGTCACTTCTGTATCATGATAGCCTAGCAGAAGCCCCGGATTATCCCAGTCACAGGCTGCTGCCGGCGGTGCAAAACGGTTCAATTTATCTACAATCATCCCTACTGTTGTCATACTGCACTTCCTCATCTATATTATGCTTTCTCAATTTTGCATACATGCTTCCTCGTCTTCTTATCATAATTGATTCCAACGAGTAACATGTTTTTCTTATACTCTTCGAGGCCTTCCGGATAGCAGTTTTTCTTGACCTGCCTGATGGCAGCGTCCGCGCTCTTGTCCCACTTCAGCTCCACGAGCATGGCAGGTTTATCCGCATGTTTCTTTCTCGGAATAAACGCAAGATCTGCAAAGCCTTTTCCTGTCGGAAGCTCCCGCACGATGGTGTAGTA
>OMZX01000117.1:0-3580 GCA_900315665.1 uncultured Eubacteriales bacterium | reverse complement strand
AGCATTCTCATCATTATAGGTCAGATGACTTGTCTCGAGATGAGCGTTCTCTATATAGGCGGCAACTGCTTCTTCGTTTTTATTCCACGTGGCTTCCAAAAGCTCCTGCGAATGCTTCACGGAATTCATAATCTCATTCCAGGAATTTTTCGCCGTCGTCGCTGTGACGAATTCCTGCATGATTTCACGGTTCGGTATAAAAACTTCCTTTGTTTCAAAATCGAACCCCAGATATCCGAGATGAATCAGCAAGGTCATCACATCATCCGCATTTTCAAAGGTCGTCATATCATTCTGAAAGCTACCGGTACTGATTACCTGTCGTTCTCCAGCAATGAGCCTTAAAATCGCATCCCTCAGACCATCAAAATTCATATCAATATAAACACGAAGCGCATCATAGGTCTCCGTCTGGTTCCAATAATCATCGAACTGATGAAGCGTCATCGCCTTTACGATGGAGTTCGGATTATAGACATGTCCTGTATTCTTAAAATAATATCCGTTATACCAGGCTTTGCACTCCTCATAATCCATGCCATACTCTTCACAGAGTGGCTTTACTTCGTCTTCTGTAAAACCAACAAAATCAGAAAGTACACGAGGATTTTCCATGGAAAATTCCGTGAACATGTTGAGTGCCGAATGCGTGCCATACTTTTTGATCGGGAGGATACCCGTCATATAGACAAGCCCAATGTAAGCCTTGTCCTTCAACCATTCTCTCAGAAAATCAAGATAATGCTTCTGTGCCGCCAAATCCTCACGATATTCGCGAAAAACACAGTCCCACTCATCAATCACAAAAACAAATTTACGCTTGCTGACTGCATAAATATGCTCAAATACATTCGAGAAGCCTCTCTTCTCCTTGATGACTGCTGTCGGATATTCCGCCTGTAGCTCACCTGTGACATCCTCTCTCAGAAAGTCGAGAAGCTCGTCCATGGTATGGCTTTCGCTAAGAAATGTCTGCATATTAAGCTGGATCACATCAAAACTGTTTTTATATATGTTGAACGATTCTTCTTGATAAATTTTAAGTTGCTTGAATAATGCCTCCGCATCAGCCGTCCGGTCATAATACGCAGCAATCATATCTGCTGCCATGGATTTGCCGAATCTTCTAGGTCTACTGACACAGACATACTTTTGCTTTGTTCCAAGAACCCTGTTGGTATAGGCAATCAGTTTGCTCTTATCTACATATATTTCAGAGTGCAATGCCTCCTTAAATTTATCCGCACCCGGATTCAGATATATGCCCATATCTTCTCCTCCAAAATATTCTAGAAACAAATTGCCATGTCAAATGTTAGTTCATCAATAATGGTTGGAAGGAATTATCCCATGATAAAAAGAGCTTTTAATACATAGGACAATTTCTCTCTAATTTCAGTCTGATCTGTCTTCGTCAAAATATCCTGATATCTTGCTCTTTCCTTATCAAGAAAGCTTTTGAGGACCGGATCCTTTTTTTGCAGCAGCCAGCCGCCAAACAGGAAATCTATATCTCTTCGATAGGGTTGTTTAAGTTCTGTATCATAAGTTTGCGGTCTTTTCTCATGTGCATTCGGTTTAACCAGAAGCTCTCTTCTGTTACATTTCACCTGCATCACGACATAGAATTTTCCATCCTCCTCGACCATCTGCTCATCTTCAATCGTACATCCGTGATCAATGAGAAAGTGACGGAAATGCGGGATATCAAGCTGTGGAGACAGTACGTAATTCGGAAAATCCTTAAGTCGCCCATCAAGGATTTTCTCCATCAACATGCCGCCCATACCAGCAATGATGACTGTGTCAGCCTCACCTGCCTTTACCCCACTAAGTCCGTCGCAGAGTCGAGTCTCAATCTTTTGATCGCAGCCGATGTCTGCGGCAGTGTCACACTTCGGCACCATACTGATGATTGTTTCAAGTCGTTCGGGCAATTTCAATACTCTGCTCTCCCATAAACTTAGAAAAATGAAAAAAATCAAAGATTCTCCGGCAGTGAAAAGCTCTGAAGCGCCGACTGCTCACTGAAAAGTTTTGTTAAAACTGCCGGATCCGTCTCCGCCTCAAGCTGCCGGTTCAGGGCAGCGCCCTTGATGTTCCGGATTACATCTGTTAACGCCCGCCGGAAGGTCTCCTCATCTGCATCATCAGCCACAAGATTTCCGGTAAACATTGCCGTCACATATTCATATTCGGCATCCGAATCCCGAAAGGCATCCATGATCTGGTTCGTGGTCTTCCCTTCATAAACCATGGATAGAACCTTACTTGTCGTCTCATCTGAGAAATCCTCCGGTTTTATGATGTTCTTCACCGTATCGACGATTCCGGGCTTCGACTGGAGCCAGGTAATGAGCTGCTTCTCCGATTTCATGAGCGCCGTTTCCCGTTTTTTCCGCGGACGTCCGCTGCCTACGCTATAGCCTGCTCCCGCTCCATTCGCACCGCCAATGCCTCCATCCGCATCGCCACCAGCGTACCTTTCACCGGCATTCGCATAGCCCTGGCCACGCGCCGGACGATCCGCATAATTGGTTTGCATATAGACCTTTTTTGCAAAGACATTCTTTTTTTCAAGCTTCTCCTGCCCGAGCCTGTTCACAAGCTTCCGGAGTTCCTCTTCATTGATCATCTGCTCGCGTGCAACCGCCTTCAGATAATTCTCACGCTCGAGTGCCTCCGGAATATCCGACAGTCTGTCCGCGATATAGTTCGTGTAATCCGTCATACCCGCAGGATCTGAGAGATCATAGTTTGCCTTTTCCGTATCCATGAGCCAGAGAAAGCTGTTTCGTGCGTTATCGATCCTATCCTGAAACTCCTGCGCGCCCATCTTTTTGATGAACTCATCCGGATCCTTATATGGTTTCGATTCGATTCGTTTCGTATTAATGCCGACAGCCCGGAGCATCGGCATCGCACGCTTCGCAGCGTTGACCCCGGCGCCATCCGAATCATAGGTGAGGTAAATCGTCTTCACATACCGGGTAAGAAGCCGGCACTGCTCCTCCGTCAGAGCCGTACCAAGCGATGCTACAGCGTTGGTGAAGCCGGCCTGATGCATCGAAATGACATCCATGTAGCCCTCGCAAAGAATGAAAGCATCTTTCCGGGATTTTTTCGCATAGCAAAGTCCGAACAAATTCCGCGACTTATTAAAAAGTTCGGTCTCCGGGCTGTTCAGATATTTCGGTTCACCGTCGCCGATCACACGCCCGCCGAAGCCGATCACACGGTTGTTCGCATCCATGATTGGAAAGATGACCCGGTTAAAGAACTTGTCATAGATGCCATGCTCCGTGAAATTGAAAAGTCCAGATGCCCTAAGATCCTCCTCCGTATAACCGTCCTTCAGGAGCAGCTGATATAGGGTATCCTTGCTGTCACCAGCATAGCCTAATCCCCACTGCCGGATCGTCTCATCAGAGAGTGCACGGTTCTTCAAATAATCAAGACCTTTCTTCCCATTCGGGCTACGAAGCGCGTTATAGTAAAACACAGCTGCCTTTTTATTGATCTCGAGAAGCTTCGTCTTGATATCCCGCTTCGCCCGATCCTCCGCTGACATATGGTATTC
>OMZX01000084.1 GCA_900315665.1 uncultured Eubacteriales bacterium | reverse complement strand
GTTTCGTTCATATTGATATTCTCTATCGAATGCTCGTTCTCTTATATTTTCAGATGAATTTTGCCAGCTGCTCTACTGAGTATTTCGGTACGCAATAATTCCCATCGTTGTCAAGGTAATAGGACGTTTTACCATCTTCAGGAATAGGAACGACATGGCTTTCGATTGCAGGATATCCCATAGCGATTGCAAGAACGACGTCCTTTTCTCCTACACCGAGAACTTTTGCAATCTCTTTATATTGTATATTTCCCATCATGACACACCCGATACCCTGTGACCAGGCAGCTGTAACGATCGCTTCCGCAGAAATACCGGCATCCATCTGAAGATTCATATCGGTTCCAGGTTCTTTCACGATCACGATGAAGGCGACAGGCTGTTCGTTCTCCTTCGGCGTTCCGACTTCTTTTGGCAACGCTGCTGCATAATTTACGAGCGGCTTAAGCTCTTTCAGCTTCTCATCGCTTTCTACAACAACGAAGCGGAGATTCTGTCTATTGGAACCGGACGGTGCAAGCCGTACGCATTGGATAATCCCACGGAGAACTTCTTCCGGTATCTTCTTCTGCTGAAATTTCCTGTAGGATCTGAGCCCTTCGTAAAAGTGGATCATATCCTTAATATCCATTGTTTCCATAATATTCCCTTCCTTTCGTCACTTGTTTCTGATTTTTTGGAATGATCCGGTTTTACAGAATCTATCCCTTGCTTCTTTCACATCACAAATATCCTCAGCAATCGTCGTACAGCATCCGCCGACTGCTGTTGCACCGGCTTCATAATAGCGAAGAGCATATTCCCCAAATGAAAGCTGGTCAGGTACGCCGTGCCATGTCTTTGTTGTCGGATCATATTGTTTTCCGCTGTTTGGATAAACAGCTATAGGGAGATCCGTCCCCTTTTGTATCTCATGGATCAGGGAAACGATATATTCCGGCTTTGTGCAATTCACACCGACCATCCTTAAATGAGGATGATCATGAGATATCATTCTTACGGCATCTTCGATCTTATCGCCTTCATTTATGTGAACACCATCGCGGCAGGAGAAGCTAATCCAGTAATCTGCATTCATATTCTCTGCTAGTTCTGCTTCGATCAGAACTTCGTGAAGACTTGGCTGCGTCTCCAAAAGCAGTATATCGGCACCGGCGTTCCAAATAAGCTCCATACGGCGCTTATGGAAATCACGAAGCGTTTCGTCTGAGATCCCATAATTTCCGCGATATTCAGAACCATCTGCAAGATAAGCTCCATATGGACCGATGCCGGCAAGACATAACGGATACGAACGGTTATCTTTTTCTTTATTGTTCCACCATTCATCTCTCGCTTCCCGGAATATTTCTACCGATTTAACGATAAGTTCTTCCGCAGCATCCTCTGACATTCCCTGTTTCATAAGTCCCGGAATCGTTGCCTGATAGCTGCACGTGATGCCGCAGTCTGCTCCGGCACGGAAATAATCAAGGTGCACCTCCTTTACAAGTTCAGGCTGATTGCAAAGGATTGCTGCAGTCCATAAAGCGTTATTAAGATTTGCACCCTTATCTTCCAGCGCGGTTCCCATGGAGCCGTCAATCACAAAACGCCCTGTTTCCCGAATCAGATCCTGTACACTATGTCGAACAACCATATCTCCCTCCTTAATGATCTTCGTCAGATGTCAGCATTATTTGTCTTACAGTCAAAGCTTACATACGGCGGATTCTCACCACGATCCTTTGCCGGCAGGTATCGCTTCCAGAAATCATCAAATATCCGGAAAATTTCCCTATGCTTTGCGATGATAATAAACAGCGTAATCGCAACATACACAGCAGAAAGAATATCCGTAAAGGCCCAGAGCACATCCGCCTGGATATTATAGAAGATCACGCACGGAACCATGTAGTATACCATGTAGATCGGCATCATCCGACGATTTGCTTTCGTATCGCCGAAGGCATAATTCACTGATTTTTCACAGGTATAATACATTCCGATGATCGTCGTCCAGGCAAATATCGCGATCGCAATCGCTGTAAGCTTACCGCCAATAGTTCCATAGGCTTCACGAAAAGCAATGGTTGTCAACGCACCGCTCGTCGCATCATAATTCATATAGGAACCCGTCAGAATAATGGTAAATGCAGTAATGCTACATATGGTGAATGTATCAAGTGTTACCTCTCCCCAGCCCCAGAGCGACTGACGCACCGGGTGATCCGTCTTTGCGGCGGCATGCGCGATCATGCCATAACCGGTGCCGGCATCGTTCGAATAAATACCGCGTGCAACACCATACTGGATCGCGTCACGAACCGTTGCGCCTGCGAACCCACCGACCGCGGCCTGCGGTGTGAAAGCACCTTTTATGATCAGCATGAGTATCTGCGGGATCAATCCTATATTCATGATAATCACACCAAGCCCCATGATGATATAGAGCACTGCCATAACAGGAACGGCCTTCGACATAACCGTTGATATTCTCCGTAGTCCGCCCCATATCGTCGCAAAGCAGGTGATGCCAATGATCACATCAGACACGATGTGCGGCATTCCGAAGGCCTCTTGCATAGAGGATGTAACAGCTTCTGTCTGTACGCAGCAGGTCCAGGAACCAAAAACGAAGCAGAACACTGCCAGGATGACAGCGCCTTTCTTCCAGCCAAAGGCATTTTTCAGGACAAATGAACGATCACAAACATATTCATCCATGGAGTTTTTGTAATGCTCCCGGTACCGCTGTCCGATGATGATCTCGCAGGCCTTTACACTCATGCCGAAGAAAGCGGACACCCACATCCAAAAAAGAGCACCGGGACCACCACTTACGATTGCCGTCGCTACGCCGCTGATATTTCCTGTTCCAATCGTATTGGCAAGCGCTGTGCAGGCAGCTTTGAATCCGGAGACTGTTCCATTGCCCTCTCCTTCAGAAAACATCTTCCCGTAGGTATTTTTGAAATTAAAGCCTATCTTTCTCTGATAACGGAATCCAAACCGAATTGAAAGCAGAACGCCTGTTGCAAGCAAAATGGCAGTCATTTGTGTTCCCCAGACAATGTCATCGATTTTATACAAAAGTTTTGCAATACTTTCCATTGATGCCCCCAAATTTCGTTATAATGCTCTTAATGAAATCATCACCGACACTGCTTCTGTATCCGTTCCTTCAGCATCGTATTTCGTTCTGTTACGGTCACATGCTTCACTGCATAGGCTAATGCCTTCTTCGTTCCGACGATCACGAGAATTTTCTTCGCCCGCGTGATGCCGGTATAGATGAGGTTTCGCTGCAGCATCACAAAATGATTCATCATGACTGGCATCACGACGATCGGATACTCCGAGCCCTGCGCCTTGTGAATCGTCGTCGCATAGGCAAGCACCAGCTCGTCAAGCTCAGAAATATCGTACTCGACAAGTCGTCCGTCAAAATCGACCTTCAGCGACCGATCTTCTGTATCGACAGACGCTACGATGCCAATGTCTCCATTAAACACTTCCTTGTCGTAGTTGTTCCGAATCTGCATGACCTTATCCTGCTTCCGGTACATAACACCTCCATGCCGGAGTCCGACAGAGTTTGTATTCAGTGCCGCCTGCAGCGATTGATTTAGGTTCGAGGCACCTACTACTCCCTTCAGCATCGGTGTCAGCACCTGGATATCCTGTGGACGGACATGATAATACCGAGACAGCTTCGTCTGTACGAGTCCGACAATTGTTTCCACAGCCTTGTCTGGATCCTCTTCTGCTATAAAGAAAAAGTCGCTGTTTCTACCATTCGAAAGATCCGGCATCTTTCCTTCATTGATCCGATGAGCGTTCATGATAATCCGCGATTTCTGTGCCTGGCGAAAAATCCGTGTGAGGCGCACAACCGGAACGCAGCCTGACGCAATAACATCTCTCAGCACATTTCCCGCGCCGACAGACGGCAGCTGGTCAATGTCTCCAACCAGCACAAGCCGCATGGTATCCGGAACAGCCTTCAGAAGATTATACATGAGAAGAATATCTATCATCGAGCATTCATCGACGATCAGTGCATCACCCTCCAGCGGATGCTCATCATTCTTCTGATAACCCTCCGGAGGCTTATATTCAAGAAGCCTATGAATTGTCTTCGCCTCCATGCCGGTTGCTTCCGAAAGCCGCTTTGCAGCCCGTCCTGTCGGTGCGGCGAGAAGAATCTTCGCACCAGATTCCTTGAGCGCAGTAATGATCCCGAGCGTGGTCGTCGTCTTACCGGTACCAGGACCGCCAGTCAGTACCAGCACCTTACAGTTCGCCGCTGTCCGAATTGCCTGCATCTGAATCTCGTCGTACTGCATGCCGGTCTTTGCCGCGATTCGTTGTTCGAGACCATCCGTTTTCACAAGAATAGATGAATTTCCTCGAAGAATAGAAACCAGTCGTTTTGCTGTACCACGCTCCGCGAAATAGAATGGTGGCAGATACACCGCCTTTTCCATTGGATCGTCTGATTTCTTTATATCTGAAGCCGAATGAGTAGTTTCTGTCGTTGAAGAATCACCGTCAGATTGTAGGCTATAAGCATTGGCATCCGAGAAGGTCTGTATATGACTAATTTTGGAAGAATTCCCGTAAGTGGTACCAGCCTCTGCAACTCTGCTTAGCTGTGCTGCCGTCCGAAGCTCGAGAATGTCAGCGTAATTACCGCTTGTAGAAGCATCTTCCGCTTTGCCACCTACGCCCCGCTCATCAGCATTGGTCTCCTCCGGCACTGTATCGATAATCACATCCTCCTGGTGTATCATCTCGTCGAGTGTCATGGAAAGCAGATTCTCATCAACCGAAAGCAGCTCTGCCCCGGCGGATAGAAGATCCTTCCGCTTCGCATAGCAATGCCCTTCTTCGGACAATTTATTCAGCGTATAGAAGATACCACTCCGGAGCCGTGCATACTTTTCGTGTCCGAAGCCCATTTTCTCCGCGATGGTGTCCGCGGTCTTGAAGCCTATTCCCCAGATATCGTCGGCAAGCCGGTACGGATTCTCCTGCACGATCTTGATGCTTTCGTTACCATAGGTCTTATATATCTTTGTCGCATGCGCCGTGCTGACATCGTGACTTTGCAGGAACAGCATGATATTCTTGATCTCCGCCTGCTCCTTCCAGCTCTTCTTAATGCTTTCGACACGAGATCGTCCGATACCGGGAATTTCGAGAAGTCGCTCTGGCGTTTCTTCGATTACATTGAGTGTCTCCTGTCCGAAAGCATTCACAATCTTCTTCGCATAAACCGGACCGATGCCCTTGATGAGTCCGCTGCCGAGATATTTTTCCATGCCAAATACAGTAGCCGGCAAAGTCTCTTCAAAGGTTTCCATCTGAAACTGCCGCCCATATTTCGCATCGATCTTCCACTGCCCCGTCAAGGACAGCACGGATCCCACATGCACATCCGGCATCATTCCGATCACTGTCACAAGATCCGTATAATTCTTGACCCGGCACTTGATCACAGAATAGCCATTTTCTGCATTCTGATATGTGATTCTTTCAACTACGCAACGAAGACGTTCCAAACTACACCTCTTTCGCAGCATCCATATAAAAAGCCATAATATGGACTGCCTGCTCAAACTCTCCGTCAAATAT
>OMZX01000050.1 GCA_900315665.1 uncultured Eubacteriales bacterium | reverse complement strand
TCGTTTCCAACTGCTATCCCCCTCTGTGAGGCAGGTTGCCCACGTGTTACTCACCCGTCCGCCACTCAACTTTCATCCAATCTACCGAAGTTTCATGAATTCAGTTTCGTTCGACTTGCATGTGTTAGGCACGCCGCCAGCGTTCATCCTGAGCCAGGATCGAACTCTCATGTTAAATGTTAAGGACTTTCATCCTTTAAGTTCTTTCTTGACAAACAGAACGAAGCTTAGCTTCCTTCTTGTCCGTTATTTACTAAATATACTTTCGCGCAATGTCTTTTGTCCTCAAAATCCCTTCGGTTGTCCTCCGGAATCTCTCGGATCCTTCATTGCTTCTGAAAATCTTAATTAAAAGAATCTTCAGGGTCTGTGTATTATTCGATCTTTGATTTTCAAGGTTCCTGGCGTCTCTCGGATCTTTCGAAACCCTGAGGTTTCAAAAGTCCTTACTAAAGAGGCTACAAAGCTTTTTCGAAGCTAAGTCGTGTGCTCTTCGAGACAGCTTGTCTAAGATAGCACCTAAGAACATGGATTGCAAGTACAAATTTAAAAAGTTTTCCGTTCAAAATATTCAGCTTATTTGTAAATGTGTATCTAAATTTTAAGAATCATTAAAATTTGCAAAATATCAAGTCTTTATAAGTATATTTTTTTATGCTACACTCTTCGTCACGGCTGTCTATTTTCAGACTTAATTTTTGATAGCCTTAAAGGAGTGAATAAAGGATTGGCAAAAAATTTTTCCGAAGCGTTTATTAAGTATTTTCATATAAAAGTATTTTGGGATCGACTCAATGCCTCCCTTTTCCGGCTCTACGATATATTGGATGCAAGTCCCTTCGTAGTTGCAATTCGGAACTCTCTCATCTGCATGTTTGCAATCATTCTATGCGGCTGGATCGGCATCGTAATCCGCGGCGCTGATCTGCAGTTTCAAATCGCCTCTCGTTTTCCTGGATGGGCATTCTTCATTCAGTTTATTGAGCGTGTCTGCTCCGCTGCCTACGCACCGCTCGGGATTCTTCTATCGATTGCGATATCTTATTATTTTCTTAGAGAACTTGATAGTAAAAACCGTCCGGAGATCTGGTCTGGGGTTATCCTGTCATCAATCGTGTTTATTATTTTTACGGGTTTTAATGGCATCCCTGGTGCAGGAGCTAGTCTTGGTGCAGACAATTTCAAAGACGCCTTCGAAAATACTGCGCGTGTTTTTGATTCAAAATCAATCCATGATGCCGGAGATATCTTTAATCCGCAAAATCCGATTGTGAGCTATCTTTCCGGCTTTTCATCTGCGCTAATGCTGCATTATCTCGCAAAAAACTATTTTTCAAAAAGGATTCGCTTTTACGACAACATTGATCCTATCTGGAGAAATCTCATCACATATGTGCCGGCGTGTTTCATCACCGGCTTCTGCGCTCTTCTTCTGGAGCTTTTCGTCGAAGCTTTTTATCATGGAGAAAGTCTGTCCAATGCTGTCTCCTCGGAAATTGCGGCTTTCCCTTCTCGATTCGACTACATGGAGGGTCACGGTGGTGTGCTCTTCATCCTGTATCACCAACTTCTGACTTTTTTAGGTGTCTATTCTCGTGATGTATCAGAAGCTGTTTACCGAGGGCTCATCGCATCCTTCCAGGGAGCAGATGGTTTCGTCGAACAGAAGCTCATCATGCATACATCTCTCTTTATCCTATCGAATAGTATTAGTGTGTTAGCATTGGCAATGGCCTATTCGATATTTTCAACCTCCAGACGAAATCGGGATATTGCTGTCATCGGCATGATACCGGCACTGTTTGGTATCTATGAGCCAATTATTTACGGCCTCTCTATTATCTTTAATCCGATGCTCGTGATGCCGTTTTTCCTGCTTCCATTTGTGAATTATGTTTGCTTTGCGGAGCTCCTGCATCCATTGCTTTTTACCTATCGAGAGATCACGGATATAAGCATGGTTTTTCCTGTGACACTCATGACGAAGGATATGTCATGTGTAGGCATTACACTGCTGGCGCTCCTTATAGACCTTAATATTTTGTATCCGTACATTCGACTTTGTGATCAGAATGATCGGCGCTACATTGAAAAGCATACGAAACGGATCATTGATGCGATGCATCAGTGTGAAGCGGCTGGGAACGATTTCTATCTCAGAGAGCTTCGAGGCGGTGACCTCAGAGTTGCGGTAACTCTTTTGACTGCGCTGCATGAAGATCTCACTGCACATCGTTACCTCTATATGTATTTTCAGCCACAAGTGGATGGGAATAACCATTGTATCGGAGCCGAGGCACTGATTCGATGGAATAATCCGTATTTTGGATTTATCTATCCGCCTCTTATTATTGCATTGGCAGAGCAGGGTGATTTTCTTGAGGAGCTGGAAGCGTTTATCTTTGATGCATCCGCTAAAGAGCTTTCCGAGATGCAGCAAAATGGACATGAAGGGAAAATCTCGATTAACATCACAGGGAAATCTCTGCTTCGGGAGAATCTCGTCGATATGATCGATTCGTCAGTGGCTGTACACAAGATTTCTAGAGATCACTTCTTTGTAGAGCTTACTGAACAGGATGCAGTTTCCACCTCTAAAACAGCAATTGAGAATCTCCAGAAGCTTAAGGATCGGGGGTATCATCTTCTGATTGATGATTTCGGCATGGGCCACACATCGATCCGATATCTTCAGTATGATATTTTCGATACGATCAAGCTGGACGGTTCCATTACACAGCATATTTCGGAGGATCAGGAGGAAAAGAATCGTGTGATTATTTCGAACATCACAGATCTCAGCACCAAGTTTAATCTTAGCGTCGTTGCAGAATATGTTGAGACCCGTGAGCAGAAGGAAAAGCTCTCTATGCTTGGTGTCGACTACTTCCAAGGCTATTATATCTCGAAGCCGCTTAATGCCGTGGACTATAATCGTTTTCTCGATTCCTGGAGCGGACAGTCGATGGTCTCTGCATAAATCATCATAATATTGCTTCCTACCACCGGCGTGTCAATGTGGCTTTTTCTCCCGGGAGCAGTGCGGTTCTCATACAGCCGCCTCCTTCTCGATCATTTCCTCCCGAACAGCTTTGCGAGCGGTTCGACGACACTCTCAAGATCAGAGATTGCCTGATTGAGACCTTCGAAATCAATAGAGTTTAAGTCACGCATGGCATCATTGACATAATCCGTATTATCCGTAACAATACCATTAACATTTGAAACCATTGTATCAATGTTAGAGAGCGAGGCCTGTGCCTGTGCTGTCATGTCATCGATCTGTTTTAGTGTATATTCGGCCTCTGAAGTGAGATGGCTGACCTCACTCAGAGCAATCACCGTCTTAGGAATCAGCAGCACAAAGGCAGCCGCGAAAATTACGCCAAGCACTGCACAGGCGATTGCTGTGATCTTTTGGTCACGCGCGTTTTGAGACTGCTTTTTCACAAGAAGAACCAACAGCTCATGATCTGTCATCCTGTCGAGCTTGCTGCCAGACTTAGCCGTCTTTTCTGTTTCTACCATCTGATTCTCCATGATTCATCTCTCCTTTATTTTGTTACATAACTTTTAAAATTTTCTTTTCTCATGAACAATTCACATAAAATTTATATTCCTCGGTTTTTCTATTTTTGATTTATATTTCCATGATGCACTCCTGCTCAAGCTTCCGATGGTCCTTGATCATAGCTTCAAACAAATCTTTCGAATCTTTATAAAAAGGATCCTGCAGCATAAGCTTCAATGCCTTTTCATCATTTTCGCTCAGCTTCCTTCCATATGCTTCGTACTTCTGAAAGGTTATAAGATCCATAAGATACGGCCGAAATGGAATTCCGGTTGATTCCAGGAGATGTCGATAAATGCGAAATCCGCCGCAGTCAATATCTCCAAAATGTAGATACTCCGCCTCGGGAAAAGCCATGAAAATTTTGTGAAGAAAATCACGCCTGATATGATTAGCATAGCCGCCGAGGTAAAGACATAGCACCGGTTTCCCGTGGATTTCCGCAGTATGAAAGCGATAGTAGGATGTGAGATTCTCAATTGTCAGAACGACACCCGGTCTATTCTTCTCCATCCATGAAGCGGCTGGCACTGCTTCATTTGTGATCGCGATACCACCGGGTATACTTTTAAGGTTGACCGTTTCTACATCATCTGCTGCTTCAAGTCGATCAGCAGAGTAAACAGATCCTCTTTTATTTTTTGCATCAGCGGTATAGTGCATGTTCTCTAAGCTAGAGATTCTGATCGTTCCAGAACCCTTCATCATAATCTGCGTAGGGTTACGATAAATGTTAAATTCTGAGAGAAGGTCATCCGCTTCAAGTCCTTTGAAATTTTCTTTTTCAGCAAAATCTCTTATGATATGTGCTGCCTTCACGATCTCCGGTTCTGCCAGCTTAGAGTCATGGAAGGTTTCAATAGAAAATTCCCGAAGAAAGCTGTCCGGTTTATCCCAATGATTTAAGATTGCCTTAATCAAAGTAAGAAGTCTTCGAAGTCCGGAATAATCATCAAGATCTGCATAGGCTTTGATGCTTTCGCCCCGATCGAGCCGCGAAAGAAGAAATAAACAAAAATTTTCAAGTGGCTTCCCATAAATTTCGAGATCTTCATTCAAAAATTTCTTAATCACATTTCGAATTTCGGTCTCCTTCTCCGTCCTTGCCGTTCTCCCAAGACGAATATAAATATCCGATAGCTTCGCCGGCTGAAGGAGGCATTTCTCGAGAATGTGGCCTTGATGGCCGCCCTTCCAGACAAGTACGATAAGCCCCTGCTGTTCCAGGGCTTCAAGCTGCGTGTGAATATCAACATATGTATTGCTTGTTTCATCAAAATATTCAGGAAGTGTTCGCTTATTGATTGGAAAGCTGATGGAAACATTGACCTTATTCGTCCCACGCATAAGGCTGCTTCGTTCATATCGGTCAATGAGTCCATTGAGCACCTTTTCGTCATATCTCTTCACATGCACACCTTCTCTTTATTCTATAAACCTATGAAGATTTCTCGATATTTTCCTCCGCTGCTTCGTGGGTAAAATCCTCCACGTAGCTCAGCTTATCGTCTGTTAGAACCAGTAGCACCTTCTCCATCTGAGGGCCAATGTACTGAATCTTATCAGGCGGTGCAGCGATGATCGTCTGCAGGTTCGAATGTGTCATAAAGGACAATACACCGGCGATACGCGCATCATCCATGTTGTTGAAGGCTTCATCCATCATGATGAGACCGATTGCATTATCCATACCGCCGATTGAGTTATGGTACAGCTGCATGAAGGACGCTGCCACGGTAATATAAAATGGTGTCTGTGTCTCACCGCCGCTCTTCTCACGGCTTACCTTCGAATACAGCATATAGGTTCCGTCATCGTTTGTAATCTTGATATCATAGTCCATATAGGTACGATAATCCGTATAGATTTCAAGCGCCTCATTTGCATTTTCATCATCAAGGGCAAGCTTTGAAAAAAGCTCCTCGATAACCTCCTTGTGCTGCGCGTTGAAGGTGCCGCTGAAAATAGAGTTCCCGGCCATAACATTGAAATCATCCATGATCATGTCATAGTATTTCAGGTGTTTATGTGACGGCTGATAGTCAAACCTGTAGCTTTCATGGCTGAAGTGAATATCCCTTAGCGCATCATTCAGATTGTCGAGTTCATCCCGCGCATTCCGGATATTCTCCTGCAGCTTCGACAGAAACTGCTCACGGAATTCCTCCTCGGCAGCCTGCCGTGCCCGAAAGACCTTGTCCTCATATTCAAGAAGCTGTGAATTTTTCAGCTTATCATACTCTGCCTTATATTCGGGATAGCCCTCCATAGAATCTGCAGCACCAAAATCATGCTTCACCCGGTACTCCCGCATCAGGGTCCGCATGGCTTCAAGCGCATTATCCTTCTGCGTCTGATAGCCCTTTCGTGCACTCGCCCGCGCATCGCGGAATGCTGACAGCACGCGGCCCTTCGTGAGCTTTTCATATTCCTGATCTAGCCTTGTGCTATCCTCTCCGGTCCTTTCCCGAAGTGCGTCCATAGCCTGATGCTTCGCATCCGCTTCTTTCTTCTGCTCTTCGATTTTAGCCTCATCCTGTTCAATCCTATCGTCGCAGCGACCGAGTGCACGCAAAAGGTCCTGGCCATCCTGTGACAGCTTTCTCGCCGCATCCTGCATTTCTTCCAAACGAAGCCGCTTCTCGATCAGCGTCTGATCTGCCTTCAGTTCCTTCAGTGCAGAGCGGCACGCATCAAGCGCTGCCCTGTGGGAGCGCTCCGTATCAAGATTGTCGAGACCGAATTTCAGCTCTGTCTCCACAGCACTATCGAGCGGTCCCTCAAACTGCTCAAGCGTTTTGATCTCATCGCGAAGCCGCACAAAGTCAGCATTGAGCGCAGTCTGCTCCTCCTTGGCCTGTTCAAGCTGGATCTTGTAAGCACCTGCACCAATATATGGCGTTCTATAAACCGACGGACTAATGGCGGATACAACATGATTCTGATAGCGCATGCACTCCATCGTGATCGATACTGGATATTTTTTAAGCTCCTGATAGGACGAAGCGCGCTGTACCTTGCCAAGCACCATGTTGATATAACGGCGCGCATACATGTTCTTCGATGTCACCATCTCCGCGAGACTTCCGACCGGCGCATCATCATAATCCTCGAGCTTACCAGTGTTAATGAGTCCGACACCGTACACCTTCTTCCGCGCACGAAGCTTATCATAAACGCTTAGTGCCAGATCAAACTGTGCCGGCTCGACAAGAAGATAAAAGCGCTGTGTGTTGAGATAGCCCTCGATCGCGTTCTGCCATTTCGGATCTGCAACCTCAAGAAGCTCGCAGATAATGCGGACATCCGGTTCTCTTCCTGCCTCACGGAGTGCTTCTTCTATCTGTTCCTTCAGAAGAAGAACCTCCGGTCGGTAAACAAGCTGCTTGTCTTCGAGCTTCTTCACCCGTTCATTTATCTCAGAAAGCTCTGTTTCTTTTTGTCGAAGCTGCACACGCCGGTCCGCAAGCTCTGTCTGAATTTCCTTAAATCTCCGCTGCTTGTATGTAATGACCTTCGGAATAGAAATGCGGACCTCAGAAAGCTCCGGAAGCTTCCTAAGGTCAGAAAGCATAGACATATAATTCTTTAATAAATCAGACGATTCATTCCCCTTTTTCTCTTCAAGCTCCAGCACTGCCCGCACGGACTCTGAAGCTCTTTTGGCCTGCTGATAGAGCCTTTTTACCTTTACGGCATCGTCATCAAGAAGGCTTATAAGAGCTGCCTCCTTCTTTTTTGCCTCCATATAGGCACGATTTGTCTCATCACTCTCGAGCTCTACGGAGAGATTCCGAATCAGAGTTTCCTTTTCCTCCCTGGCTGAAGCATTATCCTCAGAAAGCTTCATCAACCGCTTTCGCTCGATTTCCTGCTTCGACAGATCTTCGGAAAGCTTTGAAAGTGTCTCCTCCACGAGACCAAGCTCTGCTCGTGCGATATAATATTCATTTGTCCGATCGAGACGAAGGAAACGCTCCACCTCCTGTTCGCGTGCGGTGATCGCCTCGAGCTCAGCGATGCGTGTCTTTACATCCTGCAGGATATGCTCGAGATTCTGAAACGAACGTACATTCTCGCGAAGCGCATCAATGTTGACCGCCTTTTCATCCAGAACATAGGAATAGACAAAGTCCTTGATATCTGCAATCGGCTTGAACGCAAGTGCCTTTGGAATCAGCGAAAAGAATTTGTCATCGATTCTTCCGAAGCGGTTTTTGATCATATCCTTTGCTTCACGCTGTGTCTTGCAAAAGGTTTTCACACACTTGTTTGTCGAACGGAACACAGAGATTGACTTGACCCGGTCTCCGATAAAGAAAAATTCATCATTTAATTCTCTGTTTTCAATGAGATACCACGCACAGTCCGGCTCCTTCTCTTCTGAGGCTGTATCCATCACGACGCCGATGATAAAGGGCTTCTTCGATTTTTCATCGTAAAATTCAAGTGCGATATCCGCAGACAATGCCCCTACACGATCAAAGGGATGCTTCTCCTGACCAGTCTTACAGCGGATATAGCTGTTGAGATTACGTTTTCCCTTTTCCTGCGCTGCCGTGTTAAAGTTCGATTTCGAACAGGTCACAACAAACTGAATCGCATCAAGAATCGTCGATTTGCCTGCACCATTTTCGCCGGAAAGAAGCGTCGAACGTCCGAAGTCAATCGTTTCATTTTCAAACCGATGCCAGTTAATCAGCCTGATCTTCCGTAATAGCTTCATCCGTATCTGCCTCCCTTCCCTTTCTGTATTTGTCAACCATCTCGGAGAGCTTCCGGATATCATCGACCCGTACAGCCATAAGGATCGAGTCGTAAATGAGGATCCGTGCATCCTCCTCCGAAAGGTTCTTATCCAGAAGCTCGATCAGATTATAGTGCTTCAAGGTCCGCAGCGCATTGTTCATGGTCGTCTTATCGATCTGCTTTTCCCGGATCTTAAGAGAAAGATATTTTTCCTGGATATCGCCAATGTTTACAACCACGTCACCGAGCGAGAGCTCTCGCTTTTTCTCATCGTAAAGAATCCGGAGGATAAGAAGGATGATGGAGTCATTGAGCCTTAAGTGTACATGGTTAAAGTTCTCCCGGTTTACAAGCTGAACAACGCCGTATTCTTCGTTGATTTCGAGTGCACAGCCAATGACATCAAAATATTCCTCAAACTTCGCCTGATTTCTAAGAATATAGTAATAATCCGACTTTGTCCTCTCGTTATTTTTTATGATGAAGCAGAGTCCTGCGAGCCGGTTTGCAACCCGCTTAAACTCGTCCCTGTCCTTTTGGAGCATACCATCAAAAAGATCCATTCGTACTCCTTATCATTTGTCTTTCGCTTTATTATATGTATATGCTGTTTGTGCTGTCCATCGGGGTAAAAGCATTTGGATATTATAGGACATCAATTCTTCATTACGATCCAGAAGTCCCGGAAGCGATAGCCCTTGACCTCTACTGTATCGAGAAGCTCAAGCCGGTAATGCATGGTTTTCCGCTGCCCGTACAGGCGGATATAGATCAGGCGAATGAAGCCATCATCGTCGAGTGGAAATTCCGAAGCCTTCATACGATTTCTCGACTGCATGACCATCCGGACATATTCCTCGATTCTTTTGACATTCAGGATATTTTCAAGCTTTGCAAGCATTTCCTCCCGTTTCTTCCGCCGTTCCTTTTCATCCACCCGTCTTACTGTCATCGGCTCGGATACAAATTCCTTCTTTCCTTCGATTGGTGCGTAGAGTGAATCTATATCAAGATAGTCGAGTGAGAAGATTTTTATAAGGTCATCCATCCCTTCAAGCTCATAAATACCTGCAGGATCCAGCTTTTCTTCGGTCATCCTTGTATTCAGATATCCGAGAATATTCTTAAGCTGTCCGCGGAGATCCGCACTGGAGGTTAAAAGGAATCTCGCGCGGTTGATCGCTGCCCTCTGATACTTTGTATTCTTCTCGTTAATTTCATTCAGCACGGCATCCATCGAATGGAAGGCATCTACGACCTCATGAATCATCGTAAGCACCTGTTCTCTGGCCTCCTCCAAACTGCATTCATTTCGTTCCGCGACCTCACGTGAAGCCTCTGATAGATATTTTTCACTCCGGCTGTTCCTTTCCATCCGCTTGATAATCTCCGGACGGAACTTCGCGACATTATCTGATGTGAGGAGCCGATGATAGGCTTTATCGACGATGTTCGTATAGTAGTCATTGAGCAACGCATCAAGGATTTCCGAAACCGTACTGTGCTTTGTAAGTGTGTCAATATAGGTTTTGATATTGGAGTTAAGATTCTTGAGTGCGGTCATGAGTTCATCGGTCTGATGAACGATTTCCATGAGGCCATAGCCCGGATTCGTATCGACGCGGACAAGAGAATAAATGGTATAAATGAAGCCCTGATATTCTACCTTCTGTGCTTCGGAAACGTTGATCAGCGTACGGATAACCTGAATGGCATAATCACGGAAATTTACACGCTGAATATAAGAGTGATCGACATCTGTATAGATCCAGCCTGTCGCTTCCAGCTTCCGAAGCACAAAATTTGCCTTGTCACGGCTCGAATGCTGTCCGCTGCCCTCTTCCCGATCCTCCTCCGGGATATCGGCTGACATCGCAGAATCAAAATAATACTGGAGTTCATCTACGAGCACATCCCGTTCCACGCCAAAGGAAAGCTGCTTTGACGTCACTGAATACACCCGTAGGATGCACTCCCAGTACACGACCTTTCCGGGCGACGCCAAAGGAGAAAAGAAATTCTCCGGCACAACATCAAAAAGCATGGACACACTCCTGTCTTTACGTTTTCTGGCTTTCGAAAGCCTCACCCATTATACCTTATTACAGCCTTTTGTGCTATGATATCTCTGTTTGCTGAAAAAGGAGTCTTTATGCCAAAAGAGAAATATTTTGATATCAATGAAGATGGCTGCAGCGTGCGCTGTAAGCTGATTACCGCGGTCGATGCCCGCGAATTTAAGCGTGTGATCATCTGTACGCATGGCTTCGGAGGGAATAAGGACAATGCCAACATCCTGCGCTTTGCCGATAAGGAAACGGCTAAATACAAGCATGATGCCATCATCGTCTTTGACTGGCCGTGTCATGGCGCGGACGGACGGAAAAAGCTGACACTACCGGAATGTATGGATTACCTCCGACTCGTGAGTAAGTATGCGAAGGAAGCATTGCATGCAGAATATGTATATAATTATTCTGTTTCCTTCGGCGGATATCTTACGCTAAAGTATATAAAGGAAATTGAAAATCCTTTTACTAAGATTGCCCTTCGCTGTCCGGGCATCCCGATGTATGATCTCATGAAGAAAAATATTGCTTCGGACGAGGATATGGAGAAGCTGGAGAAGGGCAAAGAGGTGCTCATCGGCTACGGGCGGCAGATGAAGATCGACAAGACGCTTCTTGATGATCTCGCAAAGAGTGATGTACGGAAGTATGAATATTTTGATTTTGCTGATTCAATGCTTGTTTTGCATGGCACGAAAGACACAACAGTACCAATCGAATATTCGGAGAAGTTCTGTGATGACAATGTGATCGAGTTTGTGCCGTTTGAGGGAGCGGATCATTACTTCAAGGATCCGAAGCTGATGGATCTCGCGATTCACAGGATTATCGAATTTTTCGCGCCGGAAGTTTGACCGGCAGCATAGCTGTTGCTTGTTCCAGGGTGCTCCTATGACATGCAGTAGCTATCTTCCCGTTCACTTTTCCACGCTCTAATAGCTATCACAATTGAGAAAGGTGGTTTTGTTATGCTCGATTCATCAGCCTTAAAATTATATGCCATTACGGACAGAAGGTGGCTGAAGGGAATGACGCTTGCAAAAGCTGTCGAGGAGGCGATCCTCGGCGGGGCGACGTTTGTGCAGCTTCGGGAGAAGCATATAGAGGAAGCTGATTTTCGGGCGGAGGCGCTGGAAATACAGGCGATTTGCAGGCAGCATCATGTGCCGTTTGTACTCGATGATAATGTAGCACTCGCGAAGGAGATCGATGCGGACGGTGTACACGTCGGGCAGGAGGATATGCCGGCGTATGAGGTGCGGAAGCTGCTTGGGCCGGATAAGATCGTCGGTGTCACGGCGAAGACCGTGGAGGCTGCTTTAAAAGCAGAAAAGGACGGTGCGGACTATCTCGGTGTCGGTGCGATCTTCGAAACCCATTCGCATGAGCATCCGGTACATACATCAGTGGAGACACTTCAGGCAATCGCGCGTGCTGTCAGCATTCCGATCATCGCGATCGGCGGAATCAAAGCAGATAATATGCAGGTTCTTCGCGAAACCGGCATCGCCGGTATCGCCGTCATCAGCGCGATCTTCGCTGACCCCGATCCCCGCGCAGCCGCCGCTGCGCTTCGCGTACAGGTCGACTCTATCGTAGCTTAATGGGGTCAGGAGGGGGCTGTCGCAGATAGCTTGAAAAAAGTGGTCAGAAAGCCCCGAAAATTTTCAAAAATTCAAGAAAAAAAGGAAAAAAGTCGCCGCGAGGCGACTTTT
>OMZX01000048.1 GCA_900315665.1 uncultured Eubacteriales bacterium | reverse complement strand
TCCCTCGAGTGTACGCGGATGTCCCGAGGTCCGATGATTCAGGATGCCATCCCGCACCTCCTTCGTGAGGTTAAGACCCTGCCCGTCCTTCTCGAGCACTTCGACGACCCGTACGCTCTGCTCGACATGTGAGAAGCCCTCAATGCAAAGCGAATCCAGCACCCGCTCGCCTGTATGGCCGAACGGTGTATGTCCGAGGTCATGTCCGAGTGCAATCGCCTCGGTCAGATCCTCATTGAGCCGGAGTGCCTTCGCCATCGTACGTGCAATCTGGCTCACCTCCAGCGTATGCGTCAAGCGTGTCCTGTAATGATCGCCCTCGGGTGAGATGAAAACCTGCGTCTTGTGCTTGAGTCTTCTAAACGCCTTGCAATGAAGGATTCTGTCCCGGTCCCGCTCGTAGCACGGCCGGATATCATCCGGTGCCTCTTCACGGTCCCGTCCCTGTGAGTTACAGCTCAGTGCTGCATACTTCGAAAGTGTCACCCTTTCAAGCTCCTCCAGCTGCTCTCTGATCGTCTCCATCCAGCCGCTCCTTCCTTCAATTTAGAACTGCCTTAAAATGGTTCATCTACAATAAAAAATTTCTAAAACAGACAAACAACTATATTATATCATTGCAATCGCGTTATGTCTTAAGATAAGGAAAATGGATAATAATCAAAAATAGATTGAATGGCATCAGTGATATTCTGAATATCGGAAAATGAGATTTGTCCTAATAACCGATAATGTCTGGCTGAAAGATCAAATGCCCGAATACCTTCTGGATGAGTGATGCCTTCATACTTATCGTAGAACGATAATGTCTGGCTGAAAGATCAAATGCCCGAATACCTTCTGGATGAGTGATGCCTTCATACTTATCGTAGAAAATTCTGATATTTAAGGCACCATAAGCATCATCTTGTAGGACAGGACATACTATAGCAAAACCGGATTTGTTAAATGTCTCTTTTGATAGAACCAGAAGATCTGCTTTAATACTGTTAATCCGGATGACATCTCCTTGATTTACCATAGTTCACGTCCCTTCGGTGCACCATAATCAAATTCCTTGAAATCTCCCAATTTCCCCCCGCATTCGGCTACACGTTCTTCCAAGGTTTTGTGCCTAAAAGCAGGTCTAATAACAAGTTCTTTATTTCTCACTTCAACATTTACCGTCTCATTTACTTTCAAATTGCACTCTTCCAAATAAGTCTTAGGGATGATGATGCCCTGACTATTCCCCCATTTCAAAATTTTTTCTTCCATAGCAGCCTCTTTCTGATGGTTATACTTTGTTTATACGTATGTTATGATACATCAAATCAAATGTCAAGAAATGCTCTAAAATTGGTAGTTGACTTTACAAAAATAATATTGTATTATCTCATACGTTGCCGACAAAACAAGGCAACTAATAAAGGAGTGAGCCTCATAAGCGCGGTACTCCGGAGATAACGATGCGTGGCTCAGTTTGGTAGAGCGCTGCGTTCGGGACGCAGAGGTCGCTGGTTCGAATCCAGTCGCATCGATGAACATAAAAACCCTTGGAAATAAGCCATTTCCAAGGTTTTTTTGTTGCCTTTTTTATAAAACAATCTCCAGTCATTTCATTTATTATTTTAGATCACATTTTCATTTTATATTTCAAGTTTCTATTGACTCAAAAGATAATCTGCTTATACTAAATGTCCTGTGGAGCAATTTCCCACGTATTTTTATATCCTATAAGGAGACTATTATGAAAAAGAATGTAATGATTTTTGCTGCAGCTTCTATGATGGCGCTTGCAATTTCTGCCTGTGGTTCGAAGACTGAAGCTACGACTGCAGCGGCTACCGAGGCTGCTACAACTGCTGCCGAGGAAACCACTGCTCTTTCCGGTGAGCAGGAGGCTGTTTACACCCTGAAGAACACAACCGGTGAAACTGTCAAGGAGCTCTATATCTATCCGGCAGATTCCTCTGATAAGGGTGAGAACTATGCGGCAGATGGCATGGACAAGGATGCTACCGTGACGGTATCAAAGAAGGCTGACGCTTCAGAGATTGATGGCATCGTATACAACCTGAGCTTTAAGACCGAGAGCGGTTATGAAGGTTCCTTCACAACCCTTCACTTCGAAACCGTAACGATCGATCTTCTCTCTTCCGATGCGGTCAGCGGTGCTACACAGATCAAGTTCGAGACCTGATCCACGCAAATCGTTAAAGAAAATTCAAAATCATAAGGGAAACAGATGTAGCCCGGCAGTGGCATCCAATGTCACTGTCGGGCTACATCTGCTTCCTTTTATGAAATAATTAGTCAAAACATACCTTGATTTTCTTTACGATAAGTGCGCCAGAGCCCAATGTATCAGCCCTGTGCGCTGTCTGCGGTATCCTGACCCGCGGATGTGTACTGTGTACCGTCATCTACACTATCCTGCGCATAGCCGGTCTGCTGATCACCGCCCTGTACAGAATTTGCAAGCTCACGGCGGTTCGCAACGACGGTCTGATATGTGCTCTGCATCGAGTTCTGAAGCTCTGCGAAACGATTCTGCTCATCACGAATCGAATTACCAAGGATCGACTCTACACTCCGGAGAAGCTCATCCGTATACTGGATGGCGCCTTCACGTACGCTGTTGGCTTCTTTGTAGGCATTGTCCACGATCTGGTTTGCCTGCGCCTGCGCCTGCGCTACGAGTGCATTGGCCTTCTGATAAGCCTCCTGCATGATCTGATTCTCGGAAACCATCTCCTCCGTCTGCTGCTTCGCATCCTGAAGCATGCTGTCCGCCTGATTCTTCGCATCCTGAAGGATCGCGTCCTGCTGGGAAATGATCCGCTGATATTTCTTAATTTCATCCGGTACACGAAGTCGAAGCTCTACGAGAAGCTCTTCCATCTCCTCCTTGTTCACAAGGATCTTCGTGTTCGACAACGGCTGAAATTTACAGCTGTCAATATATTCCTCAATCTCACCGATCAACTCTTCAATTCTGCTCATTGCTCTATCCTTATCTCTATCTAATGCTTACGGCGTAAACTTCTCTCTGATCCGCTTCTCAACCTCCTCCGGCACAAACATATGGATATCGCCATGATAGCTTGCGATTTCCTTGACCGTGCTGGAGCTTAAGTAAGAATACTGGAGATTTGTCGTGAAAAAGATCGTATCGATGTCAGGTGCCATGACCTTGTTGGTCTGCGAAAGCTGAAGCTCGTATTCGAAATCGGTCACAGCCCGGAGTCCACGAACGATCACCGTCGCACCATTCTCATGTGCGAAATCAACCGTCAGGCCACTGAAGGCCCGAACCTCGACATTACCATATTTCCTGATCAAATCCTGTATCATTCTAACACGTTCTTCCATTGAAAACAACGGACTTTTTGTGCTGTTCGTGAGCACGCCGACGATGAGTTTGTCAACCACCTTCGATGCTCTGTCAATGATATCAAGATGCCCGTAGGTTACCGGATCAAAGGACCCGGGATAAATTCCTGTTGTCATGCTTCCTTCTCCATGTGAAAATACACATGCTTATTTGTCTTGTACAGCTTTTCCTTATCCAGTGTATAGCCGAGTGCCTCGATGTCACCCGAAAGATCATCATTCACATCCGCTTCGATGATGAACATCGTGTTCTCATCAACGTAATCCATGTCATGAAGCAGCTGCATTGCCTTTCTCTCGAGGCCCATGTTATAGGGCGGATCCATAAATACGATGCCGAAATGATACCCTTGTCCCCGAAGCCGGTTAATGGCCGTCATATAATCCGTCGGCAGCACAAGTGACTCCTTCTCGAACTTACAGTGCGCGATATTCTCCTGGATCACGGAAGCCGCAGCCTTCTGGCTGTCGACGAACACGGCACGCTTTGCGCCACGGGACAGCGCCTCGATGCCGATACCGCCGGACCCTGCAAAGAGATCCAGGAAATCAATCCCCGGCACATCAAACTGAATCATATTAAAAAGCGTTTCCTTGATCCTGTCCGTCGTCGGTCTCGTCTCCATCGTATCCACTGTTTTCAGGAGAAGCCGTCTCCTGGAACCCGCTATAACTCTCATTTTCTTTCCTCTCTTTAAAGCGTTGCTCTCTTCTCCACATACTGCGACAGTCTAAATCGAAGTCCTTTGTTCTCCGGAAGCTGAAGCGCCGGATCTGCCCGCAGCACCTCTTCAGCATCCACAGACGCCTCCTGAAGCACCGCACCATCCTCATAGATATCCGCGATTCCGAAATCCAGCGCACCAGATTGCCTGAGACCAAAGATATCGCCGGGGCCACGAAGCTTTAGGTCCTGCTCTGCGATCTCGAAGCCGTCATTGCTAGATGATAAAATCGAAAGCCGTTTCTGTGAAGTCTCCGAATGCTTTGTATCCACAAAAATACAGTAGCTCTGAAGCCCACTGCGTCCGACACGTCCGCGAAGCTGATGAAGCTGTGCAAGCCCGAACCGCTCGGCATTTTCAACCATCATAACCGTCGCGTTCGGCACATCGACACCGACCTCGACAACCGTCGTCGATACAAGAAGGTCGATCTCATGCCGGAGAAACCGCCCCATGATTGCATCCTTCTCCTGCGGCTTCAGCTTCCCATGCAGGATGCCGAGGCTTACATCAGCTGGAAAAACCTTACGTAGCTTCTCCGCATATTCTGTGACATTTTCGATCTCTACCGTATCATTTTCTTCGACCATCGGACAGATGACATACGCCTGATGGCCCTTTTTGATCTCATCATAAATGAATTTATAGGCGCGATTCCGATAGCTTTCATCGACAACCGCATTTTTGATCGGCAGCCGGTTTCCGGGCCGCTCCGTGATCCTGGATACCTTCATATCCTGATAGATGAGAAGCGACAGCGTACGAGGAATAGGCGTCGCCGACATGACCAGCGTATGCGGCATCTCGCCCTTGTTCGATAGCTCTCGCCGTTGATTGACGCCAAAGCGATGCTGTTCATCCGTGATCACCAGTGCGAGCTCATGATAGCGTACGTCCTCTTGAAACAGTGCATGCGTCCCGACGATCAGCTGTGCTTTGCCTGTCAGAATATCCTCGAGCGCATCTTTCCGCTCTTTCGCCTTAAGAGAGCCCGTGAGAAGCGAAACAGAGAAAGCCAGGTGATGCGTTTCAATCAAATCCTTCAGCTTCTTCGCATGCTGCTCCGCGAGAATCTCGGTCGGTGCCATAAGCGCCGCCTGATAGCCTCCGAACGCTGCATCCAGCATTGCGGCAAACGCAACGATCGTCTTACCGGAGCCGACATCACCCTGCAGAAGCCGGTTCATCACATAACTGGAGGACATATCGGAACGAATCTCTTTGATGGCCTGTTTCTGACCATCTGTAAGCTGATATGGAAGGCTGCCTAATAGTGCATCCGTTTCCGACGATGCACGAAGAACATAATCGGACCGCTGCCCATCCGTCTCGCCCTTCGACTTCTTGATCGCAAGCTGAAACAGCAGCAGCTCATCATAAGCAAGTCTTTTCCTCGCAAGCTTAAAATCCTCCATATCCTTCGGAAAATGCATACGATACATGGCATCCCTGAGAGCCGGCAGCTGCCGTTTCGCAAGAAGTGTATCCGGAAGATACTCTGCTGGTCCGGGGACAGCGAGGAACGCCTGCGTGACTGCCTTCAGAATGGAGGCATTGGATAACCCCTTCGTCTGCCCGTAGACAGGTTCCAGCGTATCGATCTTCTTCTGATAGGCAGAGACGTCATAGAGCTTCGGCTGTGCCATCGTAAACATACCGCGGAAACTGGAAACCTTGCCATACACCGTGAGCACCATACCAGCGCGGAGACGGCTGCGAAGGAAGGTTGCGTTAAACCACGTAAGACGAAGCTTGCCGGACATATCCCGGAGCACGGCCTGCACGATTGTTTTTCCATGTACGCTAAGAATCGTCGCATCCTTTTCAAGCTGACCGGTGACCGCTTGTGTCTCGCCCTCATGCAGTGCACCGATTGCAACGGGTGCCTCGTAATGAATATAGGTTTTTGGAAAATAATATAACAAATCGCCGGGCGCATACACGCCCAGCTTATTGAAAAGTTCTTCTGTTTTCGGCCCGATGCCCTTTAGTACTGTAAGACCCATTTATTCCACAGAAATGAAATAATAGTAAATCGGCTGACCGCCTCTCTGTACCTCAGTTTCCATCTGCGGATAGAGCTTACGAAGCTCCTCACCAAGTGCCTCCGCATCTTCTTCCTTCGTATCCGCGCCATAGTACAACGTGATAATTTCCGCATCATCACTAGCCATGCGCTTGATGCCGGCAAGTACAGCGGAGTGAATATCCTTATCTACACTGAGGAGTCCGTCATCACCGAGCACCATAATATCGTTTTTGATAATCGGATGCCCTTCAATCGAGGTATCACGTACCGCATAGGTTACCTCTGCGGTCTTCACCGTACCGGTCGCTTCAGACATCACCTTTTCATTGTCAGAAGCAGAGAGATCCGGACTGAAGCTGATCATCGCACTGATACCCTGCGGGATTGTCTTTGACGGAATCACATGCAGGGTCTTGCCCTCAAGAAGCTCCTTCGCTTGGTTCGCTGCGAGAATGATATTTTTATTATTCGGGAGGATGAAAATGTCCTTGGCATTGACCTCATCACACGCCTTCAGGATATCCTCCGTCGACGGATTCATGGTCTGGCCGCCCTCGATGACATAATCGACACCGACGCCACGGAAAATCTCGGAGAGACCATCACCGGCAGACACGGAGATGAAACCGAAATCCTTCATCGGCTCATCCTTCTTCGCAGCCTTTTCCGCCGCTTCCTTCTTCTCCTCTTCTTTTTCCTTCTCTTCGGCTGCGATCTTCGAGGCATCCTGGATCAGTACCTCATGATGCTCAAGACGCATATTGTCAACCTTCATGCGGGAAAGATACCCCATGGAAAGGCCCTTTTCGAACGCATTGCCGGGGTGGTTCGTATGAACGTGCACCTTGATGATATTTTCATCGGAGAAGCAGACAATACTGTCACCGACACCCTGAAGCCAGTCACGAAGCCCGTCAACCTCTTCATCGGTAAAGGCATGATCGCCGTTTACCATGAACTCGGTGCAATATCCGAACTTAATATCCGCCGTAGAAATATCGCCGCGGGACTTCCGCTCTGCCTGTGGCTTTACAGCGCTTGAAATATCACCATCATGAATCTCGAGATCGACCTTCTCGCCCTTCAGTGCTGCCAGCGCGCCCTTAAGAACCGTCATGAGGCCCTGTCCGCCGGAATCTACGACGCCTGCTTCCTTGAGGACCGGCAGCATCTCCGGTGTCTTTGCCAGAACTTCATCGCCGTATTCGATGACCTTTGTCATCAGATCCTCGATATCACTTTCAGCGACAGCAAGCTCAGTGATCTTGTCTGCCATGCCCTTTGCGACGGTGAGGATCGTGCCCTCTTTCGGCTTCATAACAGCCTTGTAGGCAGTCTCTACAGCACGGCCAAATGCTCTTGCGAGCACGACAGCATCGATGGACTCGTTCTCACGAATCTCCTTCGTGAAGCCACGGATCAGCTGGGAAAGGATAACGCCAGAGTTGCCGCGTGCACCGCGGAGCGAGCCAGAGGCCATTGCCTTCGCAACAGTCTCGATCGTCGGATCCTCTACGGCTGCAACCTCACGTGCTGCAGACATGATCGTCATGGTCATGTTCGTACCAGTGTCGCCATCCGGTACCGGGAAGACATTCAACTCGTTGATCAGTTCCTTGTTCGCATTAAGATTGTTGGCACCGGCGAGGAAACAGTTTTTCAACGCAAGTGCATCTATCAGATTACTCAAAGCTTTTCTCCTTTATCGATCAGTCAATCTCACGAACACCCTCTACGAAGATGCGGATGATCTTCACCTTCATACCGGTGTATTCCAGAAGCTTATAGCGTACATTTTCGATAAGATTATCGGATACCGCCTGAATGCTTACACCATAGGCTACGATGATATGGAAATCCAGATTGACCTGATTGTCATCATCGATCGTGACCTGGATGCCCTTCGTCAGGCTCTCGCGCTTGAGAAGCCGTGCCCAGCCACCGTCCTCCATGGAAACCTTTGCCATGCCGACGATGCCGAAGCACTCTACTGCGGTCGTACCTGCATAGATGGCGATGATCTCCGGTGAGATCTCGATGGAGCCAAGCTTGGATGTGATTATACCTTTCATGTCCTACCTCCAGTCTTTCGCTTTCGTCTAAGTTTTATTCTATTATATACAACTCTTCTTCGTTAATCAAAAAGTTGACGGAATCGTCTATAAACAGACAGAGTATCTGTCGTACATTTTAGGTTTAAAGAAGGGGCATTACGTACTGCTACGCAACGCCCCTCAATTTCTGTCTATTTCACTTATCAATTAAGCGTTTGCAGAAATTGCACGCTCAACCTTACCGGATCTTAAGCAGGAAGTACATACATACATCTTCTTTGTACCACCATTTACCTTAACTCTGACTGACTTAACGTTAGCCTTCCACACCTTGTTGGATCTTCTATGGGAATGGCTGACTTTATTTCCGAAGTGAACTGCCTTTTCACAAATTGCGCACTTTGCCATGGTTGCACCTCCCTCTTACTAAACTTTCTGCGGATGAACCCGCGACTTACATATACTATCAAAAGCCGGGCGGCATTGCAAGTATTTTTTTGACTTACTTATTTTCCAGCATATCCGTTGCGGCGTCCTCGGCATCTTTCGTGATGCGGTTGCCGCCGGTGAAGCGGTCGATGAGGTCGGGGACGGTGTCGATAAGTTTTGACATGGTGTCCTGGTCTTTGATGTGGATTAGTTTTGTGTTGCCGCGCTGGAGGACGAGGACGGCGGTCGGGGTAATCTTCGAGTGGAGACCTCCGGCTGCGGTGGCGCCGTCTTTTTTCAGCTTGCTTTCGGATTTCTGGGCGAAGCCGCCGGCACCCATCCCGACGGATACTTCGATGAGGGGAACGAGGGTCGCGTCTCCGACCTTTACAGGTTCTCCGACGACGGTTTTTGTGTTGACGAGGCCATCGAGGCCCGTGAGCATGGTGTTAATCAGTTCCTTTGCATCAGCGTTCTCCATTTGTTCTCCTTTTTTCGTTGAATCGAATTTCACTTCTTCTTTCGGCCAAAGATCATCGTTCTCTGTGTTTTGTTCATAAGTATCTTTATCGCAGCAATCAGGACGTGGATGAGGCGGATGTGGCCTTTCATATAAATTCTACCATAAAATATGGTTTCATCCACATCGTAAAGCGGGTTCACAGTCACTCTTCCGTAGAGCTTCGGATAGAGAAATGCAAGGATGGACAGGACTTGTCCCATCGTCGCGGGATCGTCGAAACCGAAGGTAAAATCTCCCTCTATCCTTCTTAGTCGAATATGATGCAGCAAGTATTTGATTTCATGCAGCGCAAGCTGGAAAGCTTCCTGATTATCCTCATCTGTCAGCTTTTGCCAGATATTCTGCACCTTTCTAACAAGATCCTTCAGCTTCGCCTCTGATTGTATGCCAACCGGGGAATCTTGCAAATCTGCTTTATATGAAGATACATCTTCCTGAGACAAATCCGCTTCTTCAGGCAAGACAAGCTCATCCGGATCACCTGGTTCTTTCAGAACAGTATAGTCATCGGCAGAAGGTGCCGTAACTAAATCTGCATCTTTTGGTGCCTTCTCTATAGATGATGAAGCCTCCCTGGTCTCATCCATGCAGGTTTTCTGTTCATCCGTTTTTGAAATTTCTGAAGATTCTGCACCGAAAAGTTCCTTATCAACATTTTCCTCTGTATTTTCTGCAGGAGCATCCGTAAAATCAAGGTTATCTATCGTAAAAGGGCCGGATGCTTCCGCTTCTTTTCCATCTGTCTCTTGTAATTCACCTTTTTCTTCCGGACTTTCCTCTTCGCTTGCAAGAAGCTTCTTCCAGAATATGTAAACAGCGTACTGTAGTCCTCCTGGATCAAATTGCACTGAACCACGGATAGCATACAAAATCCAGTGCACACGTGCCATCACACGCCAGTCCGGATCAGAAGCTGTAGGCCTTGGGGAGGAATTCTCTATGTCAGCCTCAAATCCAGGTTCGGTTCCATCGGATGGCGGTTTTTTATAGCCTTTGATTTCGTAATGGATCGGTACGAACAGGATGATCAGGATAAGCGCAAGAAAGATTAATAGCAAAATGAGAAGGCATAGCCCGATGATTTGTAATATGTGTAAAATCATCTGCCCTCCTTCTCACTGTCCTTTGACCTGGCGCAGTTCACATTACTTTTGCAAGCTTCCTCTCCACGAGAAGCTTCACACATTCCTCCGTATCCCGCTCGCCGTAGCCGAAGCCGACGATCTCGCGATCCATGAGCTGAAGCTGCGGATTCAGGAACTGCGGCTGGTTGTATATTTCATAGAGCTTCGGCGGTGCAGCTTCCAGTATGACATAGACCGCGGGCTCCGGGAGCTGCTTATGCAGATTTTCGAAGATCAGTGCCTTATGCTCTTCTGCATGCGGCCCGAAGGTAAGCTTCGGTGCGTAATGCATCACATACCGCCCTTCGTGATCACTTCGATGTTCTTAGCCATATAATCAACAAGCGATACGATCGTCAAAACCATCGCGATGCCGGCAATCACCATCATAAAGGTGTGCCATGCCGGGATATTGAGAATCAGAAGAATCACGGTGAACATCTGGAAGGTCGTCTTAAACTTGCCCCAATAAGAAGCAGCAATGACGATACCATTGTCGGCAGCGACAAGCCGGAAACCGGAGATGATAAACTCACGGGCGATGATAATGATCACATACCACGCCGGGAGCTCCTGAAGCTCGATCATACAGATCAGTGCCGAGCAGACGAGCAGTTTATCCGCGAGCGGATCCATGAACTTTCCGAAGTCTGTCACGAGGTGCTGACGGCGTGCGATCTGACCATCCAGAAAATCCGTGAAGGACGCCGCACAGAACACGACCAGTGCCCAGATCCGGAGCGTCTGATTCGTACCACCCTGCAGCATCAGGAGAACGATAAACACAGGAACCAGAAATACTCGTACCAGCGTCAATTTATTCGGTAGATTCATGAAACATTTCTCCTTTCATGCTTTCATCAACAGGGGTGACTGCCCGAATGCCTGTTTGCAGGCTATCAGAGGGCACCACGTTATGTATAGTCAGATTATTTCTGCAATCAGATCGTAACCGTCGGTATCAGTCACATGGCAGCGGATCATATCACCGCTCATTTTGTTGTGATGCTTACCGGCCGAAACATATACGACACTATCGATATCCGGTGCGTCCATGTAAGAGCGGCAGATGTAGGCATTGGAATCCGGATCATAGCCGGTCACGAGAACCGGAAGGTCACGGCCGATCTGCTCCCGTTCTTTTTCAAAGGCGATCGTCTGCTGAAGCTGCATGATTTCGTCCTGGCGGCGAAGCTTCACGCGTTCAGGAACCTGTGGCTTCATCGTCGCAGCGACAGTGCCTTCCTCCTTTGAATAAGGGAAGACGCCGAGCCGGTCGAAACGCTCATCCTGCACAAACTGCTTCAGGATTTCGAAATCCTCTTCGGTTTCACCCGGAAATCCGGTAATGAGTGTTGTACGAAGCGCGATATCCGGAATCCTCTCGCGAAGCAGTCGAATTTTTTCACGAATCTCCGTCTCACGCGTCTTACGATGCATGTTCTGAAGGATCATGTCCGAGGCATGCTGGATCGGAATATCCAGATAATGAAGAACCTTCGGATTGTCCCGGATGACATCGACCAGTTCTTCTGTGATTTCCTCCGGATAACAGTAGAGGATCCGGATCCACTCAATGCCATCAATTTCAGAAAGTCTGTTTAGAAGCTCCGGCAATGCCTTTCTTCCGTAGAGATCGGTGCCATAGAGTGTCGTCTCCTGCGCAACGAGGATCAGTTCCTTCGTACCATTCTCCGCAAGGTTTTTTGCCTCCTCAAGCAGATGTTCCATCGGCACGGAACGATAATGTCCGCGAAGCTTCGGGATGATACAGTAGGTGCAGTATTTATCACAGCCCTCTGCGATTTTCAGATAAGCTGTGTAGCTGTCCGCTTCGGCGACACGTCGAAGCTGGACATCCAGCTTATCCACATAATCGCTGACACCGATGACCTCATCGACCTCCGGAAGCTCTTTCCTGATTTCATCACGATAGCGCTCGACGAGACAGCCGGCGACAATAAGCTTTTGAAGGTGCGCCGTTTTCTTCAGCTCACCCATTTCAATAATTGTATTAATGCTTTCTTCCTTGGCAGGACCGATAAAGGAGCAGGTATTAATCACGCAGAGATCCGCATCTTCGGGATCATCTGTGATTTCTGCACCTTCATATTTTCCAAGCAGCTCCGAGAGAAGTTTCTCGGAATCGACCCGGTTTTTGTCACAACCGAGGGAGATCATGTGTATCTTCATGCGCTTTTCAAATTCCACAGGCTTAGTCAGGCTTCACTGTCGGAGTTATAATCATCCTCAGAAGAGGTATCCATCGTATCGTCTTCAGCTTCGCCATCTTCTCCATTGCCGTCGTCCTCAGACTCTTCGTCACCGTCCTCATAGGCTTCATCGCTATCACCGAAGTCAAAAATCTCTCTTCTTTCAGCAGCTGCAATCTCCGGATCATCATCCACCTCGGAACCTCTCTTGATGGTTACGACGTTCTTAGCGAGCTCTTCAATGGCTACAACCAGCGGCTTCCGGCCATCTTCGTTCGGAAGGAGCGGCTCTGCACCGTCAATCAGCTGTCTTGCACGTTTTGCGCTGGCAATCGCTACTGAATAACGGCTCTCAACGAGCTTCTCGGTATCATCCTGGATGGCGTTCGTGTTCTTCGATGCGTCCAGCAAATCATAATATTTATTATCAGACATGTTCAATCCTCCTGAGGTCTTCTTTGATTTCTTCAATGATATCCATGTGTTGTGATGCCCGTTCGTGGGCAGTCTGTATGAGATTATGCAATTTTTCGGTGCAGGTGTCAATATCATCGTTCACAAGGATATAGTCATAATTTTCCACACCCTCGGACTCCGTGATGGCTCTCGTGAGACGCTTATTAATGACGTCCATCGTTTCTGTGCCGCGTCCGACAAGACGGTTTTTCAATTCCTCCGCACTCGGCGGTGTGATGAAGATGAGAAGTGCATCCGGAAATTTCTTTTTGATCTTGAGGGCCCCCTGAATCTCTATCTCAAGGAGGACATCCTTTCCTTCCTTACGCTTGTCTTCCACAAAGGCCTTCGGTGTACCGTAATAATTGCCGACATACTGCGCGTATTCGACAAGGGCGTCTGTAGCAATCATCTCCTCGAACTGTTCCTTTGTCTTAAAGAAATAGGAAACGCCCTCCTCTTCTCCCGGACGTGGATTCCTGGTCGTCGCAGAAACAGATAAAGCGTAGTTATCATATTTCTGTATAAGACTTTTCATCAGTGTGCCTTTGCCGGCGCCGGAAAAGCCGGACACCACTACGAGACATCCCTTCGTCATGTGATCCTCCTATCATTTATCAACGTTTGAACTGCCAATCTCAGGTCCTAAAAAGCAGGACCTTCGATTGAGGGCGTCCGCCCTATACTCCACGTCATACGAATGGCCATTCACGCAAGCGTGATGTCCATTCGTACGACGCGGAGTGCAGTTCAAACTTATTCAATGTTTTG
>OMZX01000008.1 GCA_900315665.1 uncultured Eubacteriales bacterium | reverse complement strand
TGGATGAGCCGGAGAAGCCGGTTATTCTCCCCGGGCTTGAAAATCTGCGTGCAGACAGTCATGAAAAAATTTTTGAATATTTTGAACAGGAGGAAAGAACATGAAGCTTTGGGGTGGACGTTTTACAGCGGAAGAGGATCAGTTGACGGCGATGTTCAATGACTCGCTTTCTTTTGACAAGCGGCTGTACCGACAGGATATCACAGGGTCGATCGCACATGCGGAGATGCTTGGAAAGCAGAAAATCATCTCTTCAGAAGATGCCGCCGCGATCGTCGACGGACTGAAGGGAATCCTCTCGGATATCGATGCAGGAAAGCTCGAGATCAAGGATGCCGAGGATATCCATAGCTTCGTCGAGGCAGAGCTCACGGCGCGGATCGGTGAGGCCGGAAAGCGGCTTCATACCGGACGATCCAGAAATGATCAGGTAGCACTCGATATGAAGCTCTATACGCGGGATCATATCGACCAGATGATTGCGGTTGTCACGGAGCTTCATGATACCATCGAGGCCATCATGAAGGACAACCTCGAGACCTATATGCCCGGTTTCACCCATCTTCAGAAGGCCCAGCCGACGACGCTTGCCCATCATTTCGGCGCGTACCGTGAGATGCTACGTCGTGATCTGTCGCGCCTCGTCGATACGAGAACGCGGCTTAATGAATGCCCCCTCGGGGCAGGGGCCTTTGCCGGGACGACCTATCCGCTTGACCGGGATATGACGGCGAAAGCACTTGGCTTTGACGAAGCGACAGTGAACTCGATGGATTCTGTCTCGGATCGGGATTATCTCATCGAATATCTTTCGGATCTTTCGATGCTTCAGATGCATCTTTCGCGGCTTTCCGAGGAGATCATCCTCTGGAACTCGAATGAATATCAGTTCGTGAAAATCTCAGATGCCTATTCGACCGGCTCGAGTATCATGCCGCAGAAGAAAAATCCGGATATCGCAGAGCTCATCCGCGGGAAATGCGGCCGCGTCTATGGGGCGCTCATGAGTCTTCTCACCTCGATGAAGGGCATCCCGCTTGCGTATAACAAGGATATGCAGGAGGACAAGGAGCTTAGCTTCGATGCGATGGATACGGTCGAGCATTCGGTGATCCTCATGAACGGGATGCTGAAGACGATGACCTTTAACAAGGAGCGGATGGCGGATTCTGCGAAACGTGGTTTTACGAATGCAACTGACGTCGCTGATTATCTCGTACGGAAGGGTGTTCCCTTCCGCACAGCGCACGGGCTCGTCGGTGAGCTAGTGCTTCTTTGCGAAAAGAAGGGCTGTGCACTGGATGATCTTTCACTCGATGAATTCCGGTCGGTCTGCGACAAGATCGATGAGGACATCTATAAGGCCATTTCACTGGAAACCTGTGTGAAGACCAGGAAAACGAAGGGCGCACCGGGGTGGCTTATCGAAAATGCAGATGAAATATTTTGATACGGGACGGCATGTCGTGTGAGTCTTTAAAGACTCACACGACATTCTTGCTTTATGGCTGACATTCCGTGAAAATATGGGATTTTTCACAAAATTTCGATGTTTGAATAAATATGCATAATAACTTAATAAAAATACATTTTAATGGAAATATTATGAATATTTATGCTTAATTCTACTTGCATTTTCTAAAACTTAAGACTATGATACAGAAAATGCTTTCCCAGACAGTGATCAATCATATATTACGGGCGACTGATGGAGGCATTGGAATCAAGTTCTTTCGGGAGGAAAAGTCATGAGTGAAGTGAAGATTCAGAACAAGACTAAGGGCGAGAAGGTCGTGCTTGCGTATTCAGGCGGTCTTGATACGACAGCGATCATTCCCTGGCTGAAGGAGACCTTCGGCTATGAAGTCATCTGCTGTTGTGTGGATGTCGGACAGGGCAAGGAGCTGGATGGCCTTTCCGAGAGAGCGAAGCTTTCCGGTGCTTCGAAGCTTTATATCGAGGATGTCACGGATGATTTCTGTGAGAACTATATGATGCCGTGTATTCAGGCCAATGCTGTCTACGAGAATAAGTATCTTCTCGGTACGTCGATGGCGCGTCCGGTGATTGCAAAGAAGCTCGTAGAGGTTGCAAGGAAGGAGGGCGCAAAGGCCATCTGTCATGGTGCGACCGGTAAGGGTAATGATCAGATTCGCTTTGAGCTTTCGATTAAGGCGCTGGCGCCGGATCTTGATATCATTGCACCGTGGCGTATGACGGATGTCTGGACCTTCCAGTCCCGTGAGGATGAATACAATTACGTAAAGTCAAAGGGCATCCCGCTTGAGTTCGATGCGGAAAACAGCTATAGCCGTGACTGTAATATCATGCATCTTTCCCATGAAGGTTTGGAGCTTGAGGATCCGGCGGCTGCACCGAACTATGATCATGTGCTGCTTCTTTCTGTCACACCGGAAAAGGCTCCTGATCAGGAGACCGATGTATGCATTGATTGGGAAGAAGGTGTGCCGGTTGCGCTGAACGGAAAGAAGATGTCGGTAAAGGAGATTCTTCTTGCACTCAACAAGCTCGGCGGAGAGAATGGCATCGGCATCATCGATATCGTCGAAAACCGTGTTGTCGGCATGAAGAGCCGTGGCGTGTATGAGACGCCGGGCGGCACGATCCTCATGGAAGCGCATCGTCAGCTCGAGGAGCTGATCCTTGACCGTCAGACGATGGAGTTTAAGTCATTTGTTGCGACGAAGTTTGCAGAGTGCGTCTATGAAGGCAAGTGGTATGATCCGCTTCGTGAGGCGCTGGAGGCATTTGTTACAAGCACACAGAAGTATGTGACCGGCCAGACGAAGCTTAAGCTCTATAAGGGCAACATCATTAAGAACGGTACGACGTCGCCGTATTCACTGTATAATGAATCGCTAGCTTCTTTCACAACCGGCGATCTCTATGATCACCACGATGCGTCCGGCTTCATCACGTTGTTCGGACTTCCGGAGAAAGTTCGTGCGATGAAGCTTCTCGAGGTGAAGAACAAGACACTGGAGAAATGATTGATTCTGTCGGATTTTGGTGATGGCATATTATATCGGAGTCCGGCAGATATTTTGCGCATAAAAAGAGGAGAAGAGGAATTTTTCATGGGAATGAAAGCAGTAAATGGCGGTGTCTGTGCCGCGGAAGGGTTTATGGCTTCGGCAGCGGCTGCCGGGATCCGGAAGCATGGCCGGGATGATATGGCGATGATCTTTAGCGAAAAGCCATGTGTTACGGCAGGCACCTTCACATCAAACGTCGTGAAAGCAGCGCCTGTGCAGTGGGATAAGAAGGTGATCGCATCGGGAGCAGCTGTACAGGCTGTTGTCGTAAACTCCGGTATCGCCAATGCCTGCACTGGCGAAGAAGGCATGCAGGCTTGTGAAGCCGAGGCAAAGGCAGTTTCTGATGGCTTCGGCGGAGCGGTACCGGCTTCTTCGGTACTGGTATCGTCTACGGGCGTCATCGGCCTTCAGATGCCGATGGATAAGGTGAAGGACGGCATCACAGAGCTTGTGCCGAAGCTTAGTCACGATGAAGCGTCAGCAACGGCCGCCAGCAAGGCAATCATGACCACCGATACGAAGAACAAGGAATTTGCTGTGGAATTTACCTTGTCGGGCAAGACGGTTCATCTCGGCGGGATGACGAAGGGCTCCGGCATGATTCATCCGAGGATGTGCACGATGCTCTGCTTTCTGACAACCGATGCAGCCATCTCAAAGGAGATGCTGCAAAAGGCGCTGTCTTCGGACATCGTCGATACTTATAACATGATCTCTGTCGATGGCGATACCTCGACAAACGATACCTGCGTGATCCTCGCAAACGGTCTTGCGGGAAACACGGAGATTACTGCAGAAGGAGAAGCTTTCGATACCTTCTGTAGAGCGCTCCATACCGTCAATGAAACCCTTGCGAAGCGCATGGCTGCTGACGGTGAAGGCGCATCCCACCTCTTCGAGGTAAAGGTTGTCTCTGCGAAATCCAAGGATGAAGCAAGGACACTCGCCCGCTCCGTCGTTTCCTCGACACTTACAAAAGCCGCCATCTACGGCCGTGACGCAAACTGGGGCCGTATCCTCTGCGCCATGGGCTACAGCGGCGCTCAATTTGACCCCGACAAAGTTCGCCTCTACTTCGTAAACGACATAGGAAAAATCGAAGTCTACAAAGACGGCACCCCCATAGCCTTCGACGAAGACTTCGCAAAAGAAATCCTTTCCCACGAAGAAGTCACCGCCCTCATCGAAATGCACGAAGGCGACGAAACAGCAACCGCCTGGGGCTGCGATCTGACACACGAATACGTTGATATTAATTCTGCGTACAGAAGTTAAACTGTTGTAAATTATATCAATATGTAAGCATTTTGACTTCCACCTGTGGATAAGCAGGTAATCTGGTGACCCGGTGCTTAGCGATCCACGACATGCTTTACCGTCGTGGGAGCTTAGCATCCGTTGGGCTCACCAGTTTAGCGGGAGCGGGCCTGCGTTCCACAGGTGGAAGCCAAAATGCGCAGGAAAGCCAAAATGAATAAAGAACAAATTATTGACAACCGCATCATGCAAAAAGCAGAAACGCTGGTCGAGGCACTGCCGTATATCCAGAAGTTCCAGGGCGCTGTCGTCGTCGTGAAGTACGGCGGCGCTGCGATGCTTGATGAAGAACTGAAGAAGCATGTGATGCAGGACATTGCAATCCTGAAGCTCGTCGGCCTCCATCCGATCGTCGTGCATGGCGGTGGCAAGGAAATCTCGAAGTGGATCGAAAAGGTCGGCATGGAGCCGAAATTCGTGAACGGGCTCCGGGTAACGGATGCCGAGACGATGGAGCTTGCCGAGATGGTGCTGAACCGCGTGAACAAGTCTCTCGTGCAGCACATCAACTCCCTCGGTGTGAAAGCTGTAGGCATTAGCGGGAAAGACGGAAATCTCCTTAAGTGTGTACGGCGGTTTTCGCGCGGTCAGGATCTCGGCTTCGTCGGGGCAATCACACGTGTGAATCCGGGCATCCTCGATGATCTCATGAAGGATGATTTCATCCCGGTGATCTGCCCGATCGGCTATGATGACGCCGGCAATTCTTATAATATTAATGCTGACGAAGCCGCTTGTGCGGTGGCGGGTGCGCTGCATGCCGACAAGCTCGCGTTCCTGACGGACGTCGAAGGCGTGTTCACGGATTTCGAGGATAAGTCGACGCTTGTGCATACGTTAAGTGTGTCGCAGGCACAGAGCATGATCGGTTCGGGGACACTTGGCGGCGGGATGCTGCCGAAGCTCCAGAACTGCATTGATGCCATTTCCCGCGGTTGCGAAAAGGTACATATTCTGGACGGACGTATCCCGCATTGTCTTCTGCTCGAAATCTTCACAAACGCCGGCATCGGGACGATGATCGAGAAGGACTGAATGGGAGGATGAGTATGCGATTCATGGATGATAGTATCGTGAAGGGGACGGTCGTGAATGACCGGCTCGTGAAGGAGGGCGAGGAGGTCCTGTACAAGACCTACAATCGTTTCCCGGTGGTGTTTGACCATGCTGACGGTGTATATCTTTTTGATGAGGGTGATAACCGTTATCTTGATTTTGGGGCAGGCATTGCGGTCTGCGGGCTTGGCTACAAAAATCTCCTGATTCAGGATGCGATGGTATCACAGATCGAGAAGGGATTACTTCATACTTCGAATCTTTTTTACAATGAGCCTGCCATCGAGGCTGGTGAGAAGCTTCTGAAGGCTTCCGAAATGGATAAGGTGTTCTTTACGAATTCAGGCACCGAGGCCATCGAGGGTGCGCTGAAGATTGCGCGGCGGTATCAGTTTAACAAGGGAAAACCTGGCTGCGAGATCATTGCGATGAAGGACAGCTTTCACGGACGGTCCGTCGGCGCACTCAGCGTGACGGGAAATCAGCATTATCAGGAACCCTTTGCGCCGTTGATGCCGGGTATAAAGTTTGCCACTTTCAACGATCTTGATTCTGTGAAGGCGCTCGTCAATGCTAACACCGGCGCGATCATCATGGAGACGATTCAGGGTGAAGGCGGTATTTATCCTGCGACGGAAGAATTTATCAAGGGCGTGCGGGCGCTGTGTGATGAGCATGATATGCTGTTGATTCTAGATGAGATTCAATGTGGCATGGGACGGTCCGGACGGATGTTTGCATGGCAGCGCTACGGTGTGAAGCCCGATGTCATGACAGTTGCAAAGGCCCTCGGCAATGGCGTGCCGATCGGTGCGTTTCTCGCCTGTGGGGAAGCGGCTTCGGCGATGAAGCCTGGCGATCATGGCTCTACCTACGGCGGCAATCCTTTTGTCTGCAGTGTAGCATCGGCGGTGCTGGATGTATTTAAGGAGGCGGAGATTCCGCAGCACGCAGAGCTGATGGGCGGCTATCTCGATGAAAAGCTCGAAGACCTGAAGGAGAAGTATCCGTCCTTGATCGCTGATCATCGTGGCGTCGGACTCATCCAGGGGCTTGAGTTTAAGGAGGGTGTGGATGTCGGAAAAATCGTCAGCGACTGCCTTACGAAGGAGCACCTCATCCTCATTTCCGCGCTGCACAACACGATCCGTTTCGTGCCGCCGCTTGTCATCGAAAAGACACACATCGACGAAATGACCGCACGCCTCGACCGCGTGCTTGGTTCTCTTTAATGTGACACGGGGGACGGTTCTCTCTGTCAGCTTTTTAATTGTTTTAAAAAGCTGACAGAGAGAACCGTCCCCGGTGTCATGTTGTTTTTATTAAAAACCAAGGAATCGGTTGCAACCAACGGCAAAAAATATATAATTACCTTGCACGATACTTCGCGGGGGCTCGAGACCTCGTAAGACGGAGACCGTAGCAGGAGTTAAATATGGATAATAAGTCTTATTCTGTCAATGTGGACGCTTCGCAGGTGACCGGACATGTTTCTCCGGCAGTGAAGGCGGAAACGTCCGATGTGATCGCTGAAGACAGGACTTCTGATGCTGTGAAGTCCGATGCTTCGAAGAGAACAGCTTCTCACGATAGAACGATGGAGCTTTCTCTCACAGCAATGTTTACAGCCATCATCCTCATCATGGCTTTTACACCGTTTGGTGTGATCGATCTTCCATTTATTAAAGCGACAATCTTACATGTGCCTGTCGTGATCGGCGCTTTAGTGCTTGGTCCGAAGAAGGGTGCGTTCTTTGGCTTTCTTTTTGGCCTCACAAGCTTTATAAAGAATAATATGGCACCATCGGTGCTGTCCTTTTGTTTTACACCGTTTGTACCGGTGATTGGAACAGAGCATGGTTCACCTTGGGCGCTTTTCATTTGCTTTTTCCCACGTATCATGGTCGGTGTCATTCCGGTGCTTTTCTACTATCTCATGAAGAAGCTGCTTCCTGGAATGAATCATGCAGTCCGCTTTGTTCTCTTCGCAATCTGCGGCGCTCTGGCAGCATTTACGAATACTGCACTTGTGATGGGTTCCATCTATGTCCTCTTCAGGGATGCGTATGCTGCGGCTACGAAGGTTGCAGTTGATGCTGTACGGAACGTGATTCTCGGAATCGTGTTCGGCAACGGTGTGCCGGAGATGCTGGTGGCTGCGGTGATCGTACCGTTTGTCATGTTGGCACTGAGAAGAGCAGGAGCCTTCAAGGGTTGATTTCAAATTTATCCGAAGGTCAAGTTATCAATCGCTTCTGCTTGGTAAGGCATCGACTCAAGCAAAAGTGATGCGGATCATACGATTAGAATGCATGAAACGTAGTAATAATGCTAAGATTTGGAGAACATCAGCATGAACCGTCTGCTCATTGATGTTGGCAATACAAATATTTGTGTCGCGGTGTTTTCGGAGGATGAGGCGCTTTTTGTGAAGCGTCTTGAAACCCATGAGAAATGGAATCAGGTATCCTTCTCGGAGGCACTGCGGCAAAGCTTCCTGGAATATGTCATCGCGCCGGAGTCTGTCTCCGGGGCGATTCTTTCGTCTGTTGTACCAGAGTTAAATTCAATTCTTGTTGCTTCAGTCCGGGCTGTCTGTGGCATCCGTCTGGTCATCGCGGATATGTCGACGATTCCGGTGCCGATCCGGCAGTATGACAGGACGCTTCTTGGTCGGGACCGGCTGGTTGATATGTTTGCGGCGTGGTCGCTCTATCATAAGCCGGCAGTCATCTATGATCTTGGATCCTGCAGCACGATGTCAGCATTGGCAAGAGACGGAGAATTTATCGGAGGGATGATCTCGGCGGGCATCGAGATGAGTCTCGAGGCGGAGGCAGAGAAAACCGCGCAGCTTCCGAGACTAAAGGCAGAGCCGGTGGAGACACTGCTTGGCAATGATACCGTCGCCAATATGCTGTCCGGTGAGGTGATCGGGACAGCTGCGATGATCGACGGGGTGTATGAGCGCGTCCGGGATGAGATGCGGGCAAGCGGAGACGCAGGGGAGAAAGCATTTGGCGAAGAACCGGAGGTTCTACTAATCATTACAGGCGGACTTGGTAAGCTGATACTGCCATGGCTTCGCAATAAGTATATTTATGAGCCGGATTTACTGATGAAGGGCCTTTTGCTGCTTGCAAAGCTTCATGAAAGTTAAAGAAATCTTATGAAGTACTTTTTTTACTTTTTGGTAGGTTGATCTGCTTGTACGAGATAAACGAAAAGTCAAAAAGTATGCTTAGCTTCTTTTTGAAGAGCTGAGAGAAATTTGATACTGAAGGGAAAAATCTATGCTGAAGGGAAAGAATATCATTCTCGGAGTGACAGGCGGCATCGCGGCGTATAAGGCGGCGGATATCACAAGTCGGCTGGTGAAGGCCGGCGCTTCTGTCGATGTCATCATGACGAAAAACGCGGAGCATTTCATCACGCCGAACACCTTTGAAGCGCTCTGCCATCATAAGACGCTGACGGACACCTTTGACCGTGATCATCCCTGGGAGGTCGAGCATATTGCGCTCGCGGAGAAGGCAGATCTCGTTCTGATCGCACCGGCGACAGCGGATGTTATCGGGAAGCTTGCCAATGGCATCGCTGATGATATGCTGACGACAACCATGCTGGCTTGTACCTGCCCGAAGCTGATTGCACCGGCGATGAACACACATATGTGGGAAAACCTGATCGTGCAGGATAATCTGAAGAAGCTTCAGCATTATGGCTGGACAGTGATTGAGCCGACAAGCGGACATCTCGCCTGCGGGACGAGCGGCGCTGGGAAGCTGCCGGACACGGCGGATATCGTAGAGTATTGTGATCTTGAGATCGGACATGAAAAGGATATGAAAGGACTGAAGGTGCTCGTGACGGCGGGACCAACACAGGAGGCCATCGATCCGGTGCGTTTCCTCACGAATCATTCATCGGGTAAGATGGGCTATGCGATTGCGCGTGCTGCGGCAAGACGTGGCGCGGAGGTGACGCTTGTATCCGGCCCGACGGCGCTAAGCTGCCCGATCGGCGTGACTGGTGTAAGCATTGTCACAGCGAGGGAGATGTATGAGGCGGTAACCAGCCGGCAAAAGGAGATGGATATCATCATAAAGGCAGCTGCGGTTGCAGATTACCGGCCGGCTGTCATCGCAGAGGATAAGATCAAGAAACAGGATAATGCCTCCGACATGAGCATCCCACTCGAGCGGACGGATGATATCCTGCAGTATCTTGGTGAGCATAAGCCGGATGGGCAGTTTCTCTGCGGGTTCTCGATGGAGACGAAGGATATGCTTGAGAATTCGAGGCGGAAGCTCGAGAAGAAAAACCTCGATATGATCGCTGCGAACAACGTAAAGGTGAAGGGCGCCGGCTTCCAGGGCGACACGAATGTATTGACACTAATCGGTCATGATTTCGAAAAGGAGCTTCCTCTCATGACGAAGGATGATGCTGCGGATGCACTGCTGGATGAAATATTCCGATATAAAAGAGAAAATTAATTGCATTGCACTATAATTAAATTCGTGCTATATTATAGACACAAATGGTGCTCACCGATAGACGGTCAGCCCTGTATATGCAAAGAATAACCGCTACACTTTGCTGGGGTGAGGGCGGTTATTTTTTTGCACCAATTGTAAAAAACAGACCAGCAACTGCGGTTAGTAAAATCAGCAACTGGATAACATCTGCAGCACTCATGGGCAGCCTCCTTCCTTTTAGGACGTTCTTCCGAATGCCCCATAATAAAACAAATAAAGGAATGGGCTAACCGCCTACCGTTATGGTAAGCACCATGCATTTATTATAGCAAATAATGTTAGATAACACCATATAAAATTGCGAAAATGACTATAAATGTCTTTACATCTATGATAGAATGAGCGTATGTTATAACTTTATTACGGCAAAACATGGCAATTGGGGTAATATATTATGAAGACTGAAGAAACCAAAATCGGGGAATATCTGGAGAAGCTGTCGTCGAAGGCACCGGTGCCGGGTGGCGGCGGGGCTGCGGCGCTGGCAGGTGCGACCGGGGCATCGCTCGGGCTGATGGTATGCGAGCTCACGCGTGGGAAAAAGAAATATGCAGCCTTTGAGACACGTTGCGCATGGATCGAAGAGAAGCTTACGAAGCTTCGAGATGAATTTATAGAGCTGGCGGACGAGGATGAAAAGGTGTTTGAGCCGCTTTCAAAGGCGTATGGTCTGCCGAAGAATACGCCAGAAGAGATGGATTATCGGGAGACAACATTGGAACAGTGCCTCACGGATGCGAGTCTCACGCCGGTTAAGGTGATGGAAAAGGCCGTCGAAGGACTCCAGTATCTCGGCGATCTCGCAGAGGAGGGTTCGCGGATGGCGGTATCTGACGTCGGTGTGGCTGCCTCCTATATGCAGACGGCCCTCGATAGCGCCGTGCTCAATGTCTACATCAACACAAAAATGATGAAGAACCGTAATAAGGCTATCGAGCTTAATGACTACGCCGGAAAGCTGCTTCTCGACGGGCGTGCGAAGGGCAGACTCACGTATGAGACGGTTGAAAAAGGGCTCAGGCCGACGGATGGCCCGGACGATAAAGTGGAAAGGAATAAGGTCGATTTTTCCTGATACAATGAATAAGAAAAGAAATTAATCTTTTAGAAAGCAGAGGAAACTACTATGCTGGAGCTTCGTGGAAAACTGGTTGCAGACCAGCTGAAGGATAAATGTCTTGATTTTGTGAATAAATACAACGGCCTGCTGCCGACGCTTGCGATTATCCGCGTCGGTGAGAAGCCGGATGATGTAGCCTACGAGCGAAATATCAAGAAGCGCTTTATCAGCTACGGCCTGGAGGCAAAAACCTATGAGATGCCGGAGAATGTTTCTAACGAAGAATTTCAGGAGACCTTCGATTTTATCAATCGGGATCCGGAGATTCACGGTATCATCGTGATGAGGCCGCTTCCGAAGCAGATTGATGAGAAGGCCATGCTTATGAAGTTAAATCCCCTGAAGGATGTCGATTGTATCACACCAGCGAATGTTGCCGGTGTCATGAGCGGCGATCCGGAGGCCTTTGCACCATGCACAGCGCAGGCTGTCGTCGAGATACTCAAGGCGTACCATATCCCGATGGAGGGCAAGAATGCCTGCATCATCGGCCGTTCTATGGTGGTCGGGCGTCCGCTCGCGATGCTGCTTCTAAAGGAAAACTGTACGGTTACGATCTGTCATTCGAAAACGGAGGAGCTTCAGGAGGTTTCGCGTAAGGCGGACATCCTCGTCGCTGCAGTCGGTAGGCCGAAGATGGTCAATTCGTCCTATGTAAAAACAGATGCCGCCGTGCTCGATGTAGGCATTAACGTGGACAAGGATGGCAATCTCGTCGGGGATTGCGACTGGGATACGGTCACGCTCAATGCTGGCGCCGCGACACCGGTGCCGGGCGGCGTGGGGACCGTGACGACGGCAGTGCTTGCGACACATGTCGTCGAGGCGGCGAAGAAGCAGATTGATTTCTCGGGCTTTAAGGCAACAGAGGACAGCTATCTTGAAGAGGCCTGGAATCCGACGAGTCTTTCGAAGAAATAATTCAATTTTTTATAGTCTTTTTTTGTAACGATGATTCTTTTCGGAAATCTTCCGGAGTGTTTACGAGACTTACGATTGGTTTAAAGAAAGAGGCGGGCCCTTGCAAGAAGGGCCCGCCTCTTGTATAGTCTTGCCATCAAACAAATGGTTTGACACTTAGATCCTGCTTCACAGGATCAGAAGTCTTGTAAAAGCTTTTACGATTTCTTTAGGAGTTTGCCTGTTTTTTTACACGGTAAATGGCATTGCGTACAGCCGGTACCGCGATGATGACAATCGTCAGGAACATCTCGACCGCAATATAGCTGATGTTATAGGTTGCGGAGTAGACAGCCGGATTCATACCTTCCGGTGCATAATCTGCAAAAAAGGCAACACCGGATATAAACGCGAACACGAAGCGGCCAAGACAGGACACGATGTAGCCGATGTAGAGACCATTTTTCATGTTAGAAAAGAAGCCGGAAAGTCCAAGTGCACCGAAAGCAAGTACATAATCACAGATAACCTGTACCGGTGTATAGAAATATGGCTTAAGGACGAAACTCAGCACACCATAGGCGACACCCGATACGAGACCATAGACCGGTCCGAAGAAAAAGCCCGGCAGTGTGGCAAAAAGCATCGAGCAGGGCGTGATTGATCCGCCATTCGGAAGCTCAAAAAGTGTCAGTGCACCGGTCGCAGTCGCCAGCGCAATCGAGACAGCACAATACACAAGACGTTTTACATTTGTAGACATAACCCATTAACCCCCTTTTTCACTACTGCCTACCATTATAGGAATCGAAAATTATAAGTCAAATAGTATCCTGATGAAAATTTGAAATGAATCGCCGCAGGATAGCAATTTGCGCTAAGCACCATAAAAGGAGAAACTGTGACATCGAAGGAAATTTTTGAGCAAAAACAAAAGCTTGCAAAGGCAAGAACGTATATTATGGTAGGACTTATGACCGTGCTTGGAATCTGTTATTTTACAGTTTCGAGAGACAGAGTCGCAGATGCACCAGTCAGCACCAAGGTTTCAGAAACTGTCGCAGCAGATCCAACCGACAACAAGGTGTCACGACCTGCCGAGACAGCGTCAGTCCAAAGCGAGACACCTAAGACTGCCGAAACAGTCTCAGACAGCAGTGAAACATCGTTCAATGTCGAGAGAGACGTAGTGCAAGGTAAGAAGTCAGAGACTTCCTCGATAGAACAGGAGAATCAAAGTAGTCAGCCGGCTGTATCAGAATCGTCAACAAATAAAAATATGCAGCCGACAGCCGCGGACGGCAAAGCAATCGTGAACCTGAATACAGCAACACTCGAAGAGCTTGACAGTCTTCCGGGTGTTGGTCCGTCTACAGCAAAGAATATTTTAGACTACAGAACAAAGTATGGCGGCTTCGCCACACCGGAGGAAATCAAAAACGTAAAACGGATTGGCGATAAGACCTACGAAAAGTTAAAACCGTATATTACAACGTGAATGAATATGCACCGAAAAATAGCTGTTACGAACTGTAAATCCGTTGGTTCCCTTTGAATTTTTATGCATAGATTATTAAGCGCACTTGTGATAATATGTCTCTGTATATTTAAAACTAAAAACATGAGCTGCTTAAAGCAGCCTTAGTATGGAGGTCTTTCATGGCACAGAACACAGAAGAACGAGCAACACACGTCGTTTACGAAAAGGATGAGAACGGACAGGTCATCATCGCCGATGAAGTCATCGCCATCATCGCCGGTATCGCAGCGACCGAGGTCGAGGGCGTCGATTCGATGGATGGCGGCTGGTCCGGCGAGATCATCGCGAAGATGGGCATCCGGGATCTCTCCCGTGGTGTCACCATTTCCATCGATGATCAGCAGGTTTCTGTCAACCTTCGTTTGAATATCCGCTACGGTTATTCGATCCCGGAGGTTTCGAAGAAGGTACAGGATAAGGTTGCAACCGCGATCAACTCGATGACCGGACTTTCTGTGCTCGATGTAAACATTAAGATTGCAGGCATCATCGCCGGTGAAAATCAGGAATAAGGTACCCTATGACTAAAAGAGAAGAACGTGAACATAAATTTAGGCTTCTGTTTTCTACACAGTTTTATAAAGAAACAGAGATTCCGGAGCAGCTCAAGCGCTATTTCGAGTCACCGGATTATGAGGATGGCGATGGCATCGTCCATATGGAGAAGCTGTCTCCGGAGGATGAAGAGCGTCTGACTGCCGAGGTCTCGGAAATCGTCGCAAAGATCCCGGAGCTTGATCAGAAGATCAATGCCGCTATCGAAGGCTGGAAAACAGACCGTATGACGAAGACGGACCTCACGATCCTTCGGCTCAGTCTCTATGAAATTCTCTTTATGGAGGATATTCCGGAGAAGGTATCCATTAACGAGGCCATTGAGCTTGCAAAGAAGTACGGCGGCAATGAATCCGGTGCATTTGTAAATGGTGTTCTTGCGCGTCTCGTCGATGAAGACAGACAAACTGTGGCTGTCAAGCATGAAAAGGCACATAAAAAGGTGCAGGGCGAGCTCACAAAGAAGACAGAGAAGGACAAGACGGTCCATATCCTCGTTAATAAGGCGAAAACCGAATGAAGCAGGAAGCCTACACCGTCACCCAGCTCAATGCCTACATCGCGCACATGTTCGCGGAGGATTATGCTCTCCGGGGCATCACTGTGCGGGGTGAAATCTCGAATCTCAAATACCATCCGTCCGGACATATTTACTTTACGCTGAAGGACGAGACCTCGCAGATCAGCGGTATTATGTTTGCCGGCGACCGTGCTGGACTTACGTTCCGGCTTGAAAATGGTATGCGTGTGCTTTGTACCGGTTCTGTCGGTGTGTATCAAAGAGGCGGAAGCTATCAGATCTATGCGAAGGCGTTTCAGCCGGATGGCATCGGTGCACTCTATCTTCGGTTCGAGCAGCTGAAAAAAGAGCTGTCGGAAATGGGTATGTTTGATCCCATGTACAAAAAGCCGATTCCTAAGTATGCGATGCATATCGGCGTTGTCACGGCGAAGACCGGTGCGGCGGTAAGAGATATTATCCAGATCTCGAAACGGCGGAATCCGTATGTGGATATTACATTATACCCGGCGCTGGTACAGGGTGAGGGAGCAGCACAATCCATCGTAAAGGGAATCAAAACACTTGATGAAATGGGACTTGATGTGCTCATTGTCGGACGAGGCGGAGGATCACTCGAGGATCTATGGGCCTTTAATGAGGAAATCGTCGCAAAGGCAATCTTTGATGCGGATACGCCGGTGATCAGTGCGGTCGGGCATGAGACCGATACGACGATCGCAGACTATGTCGCGGATCTTCGTGCGCCGACGCCAAGTGCGGCGGCGGAGCTTGCCGTTTTTGACTTACGGAAGTTCCAGGAGAATCTCGATAGCTATCAGGCTACACTGACTTCCGTCATGAATGAGCACATTCAGGATGCACGGCAGCTGAAGTCACAGCTTGCGTTACGTGTAAACCAGCAGAATCCGGTGCTCCGGCTTAAAAATATGTCGGAAAAGGTACATGTCGACAGGGAGAAGCTGCGGGCGCTGATGGCTGACAGATTAAACCGGGCGAGAATAAAAGAAAAGGATTATCAGAGGCTTTTTGTCCTTATGGATAAGCGTCTGCAGGAATCGAAGCAAAGGCTTTCAATTATCACGGAAAGAATCGAAGCGGTGAGTCCGCTGCGTCATCTGAGTCAGGGCTATGCCTATGTAACAGACGACGCCGGCAAGCGAATTGATTCCATACAGCAGATAAAGCCTGGCGAAGTGTTACATACGACACTTCGTGATGGTATGGTTCAAAGTGCTGTGATAGACATCAAGAAAAAGAAAGATTTCGGTTTGTCATCGTAGGGGCTTAACTATAACGATAGGCCGGTATCTGCTTGTGAAATACGACGGGTAAGATATTTAGATAAAAGACTGTAACAGAAAAGCGGGAGTACACTATGGCAGAGGAAAAGAAAACAGTCGCAGGGGATAAGGGAACAGCTTCGGAAAGCAAGGAAAAGAAGCTGACACTTTCCGAGACCTTCGAAGCGCTGGATACACTGATCAAGGATATGGAAAAGGAACAGAGCCTCGAAAAGACCTTTGATATGTATAAAAAAGGCATCGGGCTTCTCAAGGATGCGGATGCCTCTATCGATAAAATCGAAAAGCAGGTAAAGGTACTGGATGAAGATGGAATTCTCTCATGATCTCGAACAAGCGGTAAAGGAAGTTAATGACGCTATCCTCCCACTGCTTCCTGAAGAAAAGGGACAGCAGAAAATCGTGATGGAAGCGATGAACTATTCGGTGAAGGCGGGTGGAAAACGAATCCGTCCGATGATTCTCATGAAAAGCTTCGAGATGTTTTCGGAGAACTCTGAGGAAGCGGCGCTTTTAAGCCCTGTACGGGATGCCTTTATGGCAGCGCTTGAAAGTATCCATACTTTTTCACTCTGCCATGACGATCTTCCTTGCATGGATGGCGATAAATACCGTCGCGGACAGGAATCAACCTGGTATCATTTCGGCGAAGATATGGGAACTCTCGCAGGAGATGCACTCTCCCTATATGCTTTTGAACTGATCCCGGATGCCTTTGACAGGGTGTATGAGGAGCATGCCGAACAATATGACGAGAAAACATGGCTCTCACTTTCCCGGAGAGTCAATAAAGCAACTTACATCCTTTCTCATCAGTCCGGCATCTACGGGATGCTGGGCGGACAGGTCGTCGATGTCGAGATGACCGGAAAGCCGCTTAGTGAAGAACAGCTCATGTTTATTTACAAATTGAAAACAGGAGCGCTTTTGTCATGCGCGTTTATGGCTGGCGCTGCGCTGGCCGGAGCTGAAGAAGAGGAGCTCCGCGTGCTTTCTGAAATCGGTGACAAGATCGGCATTGCCTTTCAGATTGAGGATGATGTGCTCGATGAAACCTCGACGGTAGAGGTACTTGGCAAGCCGATTCATTCGGATGAAGAGAATGGGAAAACAACCTATGTGACATTGCATGGCCTTGAGGCCTCGCAGCAGGAGGTTTCGCGGCTTTCTGAAGAGGCAGTCGAAGCACTCTCGTCCTTCCAGCTTGACGGCAGCGGAAAGGCCGCGCAGGAATTTCTGATTTCTCTTACGAAAGCACTGATTCATAGAAAGAAATAAAGAGTTTTAATTATGCTTCTTGATGAAATCAATCTTCCGGATGATCTCAAAAAGCTGAATGACAGACAGCTTCACGAGCTCGCCCGTGAGATACGAAAATTTATCATAGAGAAAACCGGCGAATACGGCGGACATCTCGCATCGAATCTCGGTGTCGTGGAGCTCACGATCGGGCTTTATTTGAGTCTCGATCTTCCAAAGGACAAGATCGTCTGGGATGTCGGTCATCAGGCCTATACCCATAAGATTCTATCCGGCCGAAAGGATAATTTTGATGGACTTCGGCAGTATGGCGGTATGAGCGGCTTTCCGAAACGCTCTGAGAGTCCTTATGACTGCTTCGGTACCGGACATAGTTCGACATCGATTTCGGCTGGACTCGGCATCGCGCAGGCAAGGGATCTTCTGGGAGAAGATTATACGGTGGTTTCCGTCATCGGTGACGGCGCTTTGACCGGCGGTCTCGCGTATGAAGGTCTTAATAACGCATCTCGGATGAAAAAGAACTTTATCATCGTTCTCAATGATAACGATATGTCTATCTCCCGGAATGTCGGCGGTATGTCGACCTATCTTTCGGGGATTCGATCAGCACGCGGTTATAATAAACTGAAGGAGGATATCGGTGGGTTTCTTTTATCGATTCCTGTCATCGGTAAACCTCTGGTACGCCGTATTCAACGTACGAAAGATTCCATCAAGCAGTTGATCATCCCCGGTATGCTGTTTGAAAATATGGGCATCACCTATCTTGGACCCGTGGACGGACATGATATCCAGGCAGTGAAGAGGGCTATTCTCGATGCAAAGCGGATCAACCATGCGGTGATCGTCCATGTCGTCACGAAAAAAGGAAAGGGCTATCCGCCGGCGGAGCGTTATCCATCCAAATATCATGGCGTAGCGCCGTTTAATGTGAAGACGGGAGAACCGCTAAAGAAAAAGACAGAAGAAACCTACACAGATGTTTTCTCAGATACCCTGATCGAGCTGGCGAAAAAGAATCCGAAGCTTGTTGCCGTGACGGCTGCGATGCCGGAGGGAACCGGTCTTCTTAAGTTTTCAAAGCTTTACCCGGAACGTTTTTTTGATGTCGGTATCGCAGAGCAGCATGCGGTAACCAGTGCAGCCGGTATGGCGAGTGCAGGACTAAGACCGGTTTTTGCCGTGTATTCAAGCTTTTTACAGAGAGCATATGACCAGGTGGTGCATGACGTCTGTCTGCAGAAGCTCCCGGTGGTATTTGCCATCGACAGAGCCGGCTTAGTCGGGTCAGATGGTGAGACACATCAGGGCATCTTTGACTATAGTTTCTTGACGTCGATTCCAAATATGACGGTGATGGCACCGAAGAATGCGCGTGAGCTTCGGGATATGCTTGCTTTTGCACTGAAATTTCCGCTTCCCATCAGTATCCGCTATCCGCGGGGGACAGCCTATCAGGAGCTTAGTTCACTGGAGGCACCGATTGAGCTTGGTAAGAGCGAGCTTCTGTATCGTGGAAAAGACATCGCCCTTCTTGCGGCTGGTTCGATGGTTTCAACAGCCGTCCATATCCGTGAGAAGGCAGAGCCCATGGGCTATGATGTCACACTCGTTAATGCCCGTTTTATTAAACCAATCGATACAGAGATGCTGGAGCGTCTCGCAGAGACCCATCATGTGATCGTCACGATGGAAGAAAATGTGAAGCAGGGCGGCTTCGGGATCCAGGTGAGTGCCTATATCCATGAGCATCATCCGGACGTCAGGGTTATCATGATTACGCTGCCTGATAATTATGTGGAGCATGGTGATGTCACGAGACTTCGCGCGGCGCTGGGCATCGACAGTGATTCCATCATGAAAAAGCTTTATGAGGAAGGGATATTTTGAAAAAGGAAAGACTGGATGTTTTACTTGTGAATAAGGGACTTTCTGAATCCCGTGAAAAGGCGAAGCGGACGATCATGGCCGGCATCGTCTATGTAAACGGCCAGAAGGAGGACAAAGCCGGTTCAACCTTTGATCCTGAAAGCGAGATCGAGATTCGTGGCAATGTGCTACCATATGTTTCCCGTGGCGGATTAAAGCTTGAAAAGGCAATCCGGGAATTTGGCGTCAGCTGTCAGGATAAGGTATGTCTCGACATCGGGGCATCGACCGGTGGCTTTACCGATTGTATGCTGCAAAATGGAGCCACAAAGGTTTTCTCAATCGATGTCGGACACGGACAGCTCGACTGGAAGCTTCGGAACGATCCGCGTGTCGTATGTATGGAGAAGACGAATATCCGGTTTGTAAAGCCTTCGGATATCGGTATGAAGGCTTCGCTCGTCAGCATTGACGTATCCTTCATCAGTCTTCAGCTCGTGCTCCCTGTAGTACGGACGCTGATCACGGAGGATTGTCAGGTGGTCTGCCTGATCAAGCCGCAGTTTGAAGCGGGACGTGAAGAAGTCGGAAAAAAGGGCGTTGTCCGCGATAAAAGAGTACATGTCACGGTCATCGAGAAGACAATCCTTGCTGCGATGGAGCTTGGGTTCCGTCTTTCCCATCTTACCTTTAGTCCAATCAAGGGACCGGAAGGCAATATCGAGTACCTCGCAGAGCTTACACCGGATCCGGAGAAGCTGAAGCTCTTTCAAGATGCTTCTGACGAATCAGAAGAAAATTATGATACTGGAGTGAAACAGCATCGTGAGAGTATGTCTGATTCCGAGAAAACATACAAAGAAGAAGCTTTCATTCGTGTGAAGGAAATCAGTGATTTCACGGAGATTCCGGTATGGCTTTCTGAGATGGCGGAAAAGGTAGTCATGGAATCTCATGCGATGCTTGATGTTTAGATCAGAATATCTGTCAGTTTATTATCGTGTGTTCACTGAAAACTGTGGAGACACGCTTCAGGAGGTTTCATGAAGATCACACTGGTTGTCAATACAAAAAAGCCGGAGGCCGTGGAATATGCGAATATCACAGAGGCCTATCTCCGAGAACACGGTGTCAAGGTGAAAAGCATCTATGAGGAAACCTATACGCGGGATGACTTTTCAGATAATGACTGTATTATCACGATTGGGGGAGATGGGACGCTTCTTCGGCTTGCCGGTATCTTGCGTGGGCAGGATACACCGATTCTTGGCCTCAATGCCGGCCACCTCGGGTATCTCACAGAGGCTTCCTCAAAGGAGGAAATTCCGGAGGTTCTCGATGATCTTCTGGCACATCGCTATACCCGGGATGTGCGGTCGATGCTGCATGGTTCCGTCACGAGAAATGGCGAGGTAATCGTGCGCGGCACAGCACTCAATGAGGTGCTGATCGGAAGACGGGAAGGCATCACTGTACTCTATTCGACGGTGAATTGTAACGGAGTAGAGCTTACACATTATATCTCAGACGGCATTCTTTTTGCGACACCGACCGGATCGACAGCTTACAGTCTGTCGGCCGGCGGCCCCATCGTGGACCCGGCCGCACCTGTCATCATTATGACACCAATCTGTGCGCATACGATGAATGGACGGAGTGTTATTCTGCAGGACTCGAGTCAGTTAAGTCTTACCATCGAGCAGGATAATGAACTGATCGCTTTTGATGGTGAACAGAGAACAGCACTGAAGCGTGGGGATGAAATCCGTATTCGGAAAGCAAATGAGATGACCACGCTCATTAAACGGAATAAGACCAGCTTTCTCGAAACACTCAGAAGTAAGATTGGCAGTGAGCGATAAAGGAACAGGAGAAAAGGATGAGAAAATCAAGACTTCAGAAGATTCTCGAGCTGATCGACCGGGAAAGAATCGGTACACAGGAGGAGCTCGTCACAAGACTGGAAGAAGAGGGCTATCATGTAACCCAGGCGACGATCTCGAGAGACATCAAGCAGCTTGGTCTTATGAAGGTTACCGGTACAGACGGCGCCCAGTTCTATAGACGAATGGAAGAGGATGAGCACACTTATTCCAGAAAATATGTGCGGGTTCTCCGTGAAGGACTGCTCTCGATGGAGGCAGCGGAAAATATTCTTGTGATTCATACGATGACGGGTATGGCCAATGCTGTCGGCGCAGCGCTGGACCATCTTAGGTTTGATAAGGTAGTCGGTACGGTGGCCGGCGATGACACCATCCTCTGTGTAGTAAAGAGCAGGGAGGATGCGGAAATGGTTTTAAGGACGATCGAAGATGTCCTGAAGCAGGAGTGAAAGCATGCTGTATCATCTCGAGGTGAAGGACCTCGCACTTATAGAAAAAGCTAATGTAGAGTTCGGCCCGGGGCTTAATATCCTGACTGGCGAGACAGGCGCCGGTAAGTCAATCCTGATTGGTTCGATCAATCTCTGTCTCGGCCAGAAGGCAAATAAGGATATGATCCGGACCGGTGCGGAGCAGGGCTTCGTCGAGCTGATCTTCGGAGATCTTACGGAGAAGCAGATTGCGCTTCTTCAGGAGATGGACATCGAGCCGGAGGACGGACAGGTCATCATCCGAAGAAAGATCGGGCTGACACGGTCTGAAATCCGTATCAATGATCAGGCAGCAACACTGAATAAGCTGCGGGCTGTGACGGATCTTCTCATCGATATTCATGGGCAGCATGAGCACCAGAGCCTTCTTCGGGACGGCTATCATCTTAAGATTCTTGACGATTTTCAGGCGAAGGAAACAGGTGCGTTAAGGCAGGAGGTGTCGGAAAGCTACCATACCTATCGCTCACTTTTAGACCGCTTGTCCGGCTTCCACCTGGATGAAGGGGAACGGCAGCGTGAGCTTGATTTCCTTAAGTTTGAGATACAGGATATCGAGGATGCAGCTCTCCGCGAGGGCGAAGAAGAGGAACTTTCCGCAAAATATAAGAAATATCAGAATGCAAAGAAAATCTATGGCTCTCTTTCCGAGGTAAAGGAGCTTCTTGAGAACACAGATTTTTCTATGGCCGTTTCAAACTTACAGTCTGCGCTTCAATACGATGAGACACTCAAAAACATTTCGGACAGTCTATATGACCTGCAGTCCATCAGTGATGATACGCTCCGTGACCTCGACCGGTATCTCGATGACAATGTCTATGACGAAGAAGACTTCGAACAGATTACAGCGCGTCTTGATGAGATCCGGAATGTCATGATGAAATATGGCGGTACGGTCGAGAAGGTAGAGCAGGCACTCGAGGAGAAGAAAAAGCGTTTAACAGAGCTTGAAAACTACGAGGAAGAAAAGGCTAAATGCGAAAAGGAAGTGAAGCAGCAGGAAAGTAAACTTCTTTCACTTTGCGAGAAACTTTCACAGGCAAGACAGCGTGGCGGGAAGCTTCTGTCTGACCGGATTCGTACCGAAATGGAAGAGATGGGCTTCCTGGATGTGAAATTCGAACTCGTATTCTCACGACTGTCACAACCGACAGCCGGCGGCTTCGATGAAGCCCATTTCATGGTGAGCTTAAACCCCGGCGAGCCGATGCGGCCACTCACGGAGGTTGCCTCGGGCGGTGAGCTCTCAAGAATCATGCTGTCCATTAAGACTGTGCTTGCGGATACGGATGAGATTCCGACACTCATTTTTGATGAGATCGACACAGGTATTTCCGGTCGTACAGCAGAAAGGGTTTCCGAAAAGCTTCGAAAGATTTCCAAATCCCATCAGGTGATTCTCATTACGCATCTTCCGCAGATTGCAGCGAAGGCGGACATCCATTTCCGTATCGAGAAAAAGGTTTCGGAAGGACATACGCATACGGAAATCACGCGGCTTTCGGAAGAAGATTCTGTGCAGGAGCTCGGAAGACTCCTGGCCGGCGGCGCACTTACAAATGCTGTTCTTGCCAATGCGCGTGAGCTAAAGGCTATGGCGAAGGCGATAAAAAATTAATGGGCAGTTCTTAACGTTCAAGAGCACGGAGAGAACTGTTCTCTGTGTAAAGCTCTTGCGAAAGAGACTGTACGGAAGTAAAATAAAAAAGTATGTGAAAACACTTTCTGACAAAAAGAATTTTTGAAAATTGCTTTTCCGAAAAGTGAAAATTGCCTTTTCGAAAAGCATCGGGTCTTAAAAATTTTATATAGCTTTCTATAAAATAGGAGAAACGTATCATGAAAAACATCTTAATGCTTGCTTCAGAGGCAGTTCCTTTCATTAAGACCGGCGGCCTCGCCGATGTCGTCGGATCTCTTCCGAAGACCATCGACAAACGCTATTTTGACTGCCGTGTCATGATCCCTAAGTATATGTGCATTCCATGGGACTGGCGCCAGAACATGCAGTATGTCACACATTTCTATATGGATTATCTCGGTCAGTCCCGTTATGTCGGCGTACTGAAATATGAGCTCGACGGCATCACGTATTATTTCATTGATAACGAATCCTATTTTTCCGGTGACAAGCCTTACGGCGACTGGTACTGGGATCTCGAGAAGTTCTGTTTCTTCTGTTATGCAGCGCTGTCCGCACTTCCGCTTCTTGACTGGCATCCGGATATCATCCACTGCCATGACTGGCAGACAGGTCTCGTACCGGTGCTTCTGAAGGATCGTTTCGCTGGCGGAGAATATTACCGTTCCATTAAATCCGTCATTACGATTCATAATCTGAAATTCCAGGGCGTATGGGATGTGAAGACAATCCAGCGCTTCACACAGCTTAGTGATTATTATTTCACCCCGGATAAGCTCGAGTGCAAGAAGGATGGCAACCTCCTGAAGGGCGGTATCGTCTATGCAGATGCCATCACAACCGTTTCTGAAACCTATGCAGAGGAAATCAAGATGCCTTTCTATGGTGAAGGACTCGACGGACTTCTTCGTGCAAGAGATCATGATCTCCGCGGTATCGTCAATGGCATCGATTATGATGCCTGGAACCCGGCGACGGATAAGTACCTTTTCAAAAACTATGATGCAAAGAACTTCCGGAAGGAAAAGGTCAAGAACAAGACGGCTCTGCAGGAGCAGCTGGGACTGACGGTTGATCCGAAGGTCTTCATGATCGGTATCTGCTCCCGTCTTACGGACCAGAAGGGCCTCGACCTCATCGAATGTGTGATGGATGAGATCTGTCAGGATGCAATCCAGTTTGTTGTTCTCGGAACCGGTGATGAAAAGTATGAAAATATGTTCCGGCACTATGACTGGAAATATCACGACAAGGTATCTGCGCAGATTTATTATTCCAATGAAATCAGCCATAAGATTTATGGCGCATGCGATGCATACCTAATGCCGTCACTCTTTGAGCCGTGCGGTCTGTCTCAGCTGATCGCACTTCGTTATGGTACCGTACCGATCGTTCGAGAAACCGGCGGCCTCAAGGATACGGTGCAGCCGTACAATGAATATGAGGATCAGGGAACCGGCTTCTCCTTCTCAAACTACAACGCTCATGAAATGTTACATGCGATCCGCTATGCAGAAGGTGTGTACTATGATCATAAGCGTGAATGGAATAAGATGATCGACCGTGAGATGGCGACGGATTACAGCTGGAGTACCAGTGCATCGAAATATCAGGAGCTTTACGACTGGCTGATTGGCTATTGATCATGGCTTTAAGCTGTCTCGTGATGCGGCAACTTTAGATTTTGTCTGAGCTTGGATTTATAAGAAATGAGAATCTGATCGTAGAAGGAGCGTCTTTGAATTATTTTCAGGAACTTTTTTCAAATTATCTGCTGGTTACAGCCGCTGTGTCCTGGCTGATCGCGCAGATCATCAAGACGATGATCGATGCCTATTTTAATCATGGCATCAACTGGGAAAGGATGCATGGCTCCGGCGGTATGCCGTCAAGCCATACCTCAACCGTCGTATCACTGGCGACAGCTTCCGCCATCAAATATGGTGTCGGAAGTGCGTACTTTGCCATCAGCTTTATCGTGGCATCGGTCGTCATGTATGATGCGACCGGTGTTCGTCGTGAGACCGGCAAGCAGGCGGCACTTCTCAACAAGATTCTTGAAGACAATCCTTTTAACTGGAAGCCGGATGAGGTTGAGACGAAGCTAAAGGAATATGTCGGCCATACACCGCTTCAGGTTCTGATGGGGGCAATCCTTGGCTTCATCATGGCTTTCGTCATGGCTGCCGTTTATCAAGTTTGATGACAAATATGATGACAAAGCTATGATGGCGAAACCAGGAATATAAGTGTTGGAGAATTTTTTGCATCTAAAATTTCAGGATCAATGAAATGATCCGGGTGATCGGGGTATCGTTTTTTGAAGCTTCATAACATGAAAAGTAAATTAAAGAAGCTCGTATGTGTTCTGACAGGCTGCCTGGTACTTTCGGGCAGCCTTAGTTCGTGTCAGGGTGTTGAAATCACCGGAAAGGCGGAAGATATCCCCGGATATACCGAGCAAGAGGCGATGATCGTTCTAGGCTCTGAAAGAAATCGCTATCAGAAGGTACTCGGGCAGGAAATCTGGAGTGTACCGGTTGAAAATCAGCCGGAAACTACCTACGGCCCCTATTTTGTCAATAAGGTGAAGGACTTTTTACAAGATATTAAGACCTTGAACCTCGAAGCCACAGAAAAGGGCATCATCGCGACCAGCACCGATATGGAGACCATACGAAAGATAGCAAAGGAGTTTTACCAGGGTTTATCGGAAGAAGACATTGCCTTCATGGGAAATTGCACGGAGGAAGATGCCCAGTCCATTTATACCGAATATTACGTCGCGACGAAGACAGCAGAATATCTTTTGTCCAAGGTTTCCAGCGAAGTATCCGATGCGGATGCGAAGGTGATCACTGTCCAGCAGATCGTCGTTTCGGATGAAGCCTCTGCAAATACGCTTCTTGAAGCGGTCAATGTACAGGGCGCGAACTTTTCCTATTATGCGAGAACCTGGTCCGAAGATCCGGAAATCGATAAAACACTTGCAAAGGATGAAAAGGATGATGCATACTATACAGCCGCCTTTCAGCTTGCGGAGGGTGAAATATCGGATGTGATCGAGGAGGATGGCCGTTACTATATTCTCAAATGTACAAATGCTTACGATAAAGAGGCAACGGCGAAGCGAAAAGAGGGTCTCGAGCAGACCATCCGTGCAAGTGCACTTCTAAAGTCCTATCAAGCCTATGCGGATCAGCATATCGTGCGTTTCCGGGAACCCTTCTGGGACAGTATCGATCTCACAGCGCATCCGGATTCCACAGCGGACAACTTCTTCTCTCTGTTTGACGAAAACGTATCGTTTTGAAATCCGCGGGTTTCAAAACGGTACGTTTTTCTTAAACAGGGATAGGATTAATTCTTCCGGGAATCGGCGGAGAGACCGAGGCGCTCGAAGACCATATCGTAGCCGTCAGCACCGTAGTTCAGAGAACGGTTAACACGGGAAATGGTCGCCGTGCTGGCACCGGTTGACTTCGCAATCTCAAGATAAGTATGTCCTTCACGAAGCATCTTCGCGACTTCATAGCGCTGCGCCATCGAAAGAAGTTCATTAATGGTGCAGACGTCCTCGAAGAATTTATAGCATTCGTCCTTATCCTTCAGTGTGAGAACGGCATCAAACAGATGGTCAACTTCTTTTGTCTTTAACTTGTTGTTCATAAATTTCTTTCCCCCTGCAAATCTATACATGAAGCATGGCAAACCATGAATACTTTCACGCTTTATCAGTTGAAACTATAGCACTGATAAAGCAGGAATGCAAGCACTAGTATTTGACATATTAAAGGATCGGACTATAATAAGTAGTATTAAAAACTACATTATCAAGGCTTCGAAAACCGAATGATTTCGATCTGATAACCGTTTAGACTTGATTGAAGTATGACAGAAGGTGAAGGAGCTAAGAATAATTATCCGAGGAGATGCTTTTATGGATTACAAGGTGATTGGTGATAGCTGCTGTGATTATACTGAGGAGATGAAGCTGGATCCGCATTTTACGATCGTTCCGCTGACATTAGAGATTGGAACTTATATGGTTACCGATGACGATACGTTTGACCAGAAGGATTTTATCGCGAAGATGAAGGCTTCTCCGATCGGTCCGAAAACAGCCTGCCCGTCACCCGAAGCCTATAAGGAAGCCATCGAGCAGTGTGATGCCGAAGAAGCCTATATCGTGACGTTATCCGAGCATCTGTCCGGCTCCTATCAGGCAGCCGTCGTCGGTGCGCAGATGTATGAAGAAGAGCATCCGGAGGAATCCCGTATCAAGGTACATGTCTTCGGCTCTGATAGTGCAGCAGCCGGTCAGCTCAATATCTGTCTTTTTATCCGGGACCTGAAAGCACAGGGAAAGGCTTTTGCTGACGTTGTAAAGGAAACAGCAGAGCATATCTACAATATGCAGACCTATTTCGTGCTTGAAAGTCTTGATAATCTTCGAAAGAACGGCAGACTGTCCGGCATCAAATCCATCATTGCATCTGCACTTAATATCAAGCCGGTCATGGCCGGTAATCATGGTGTCATCGTTCAGCTCGATAATCAGCGAGGCATCAATAAAGCACTGAAACGGATGGCGGAGCTTGCCGTATCAAGACTTGGCGGCCCGGAGAAGGCGGCAGAGCACCGTCTTGTCATTACCCATGTCGATAATGCTGAACGTGCAGAGTTCGTGAAGTCTGAGTTTCTGAAGCGGGCGCCCTTTAAGGAGGTTGTCATCGCGAATTCGATGGGCGTCGCAACAGTCTATGCGGATGACGGAGGCATCGTGGTCGGTGTCTGATGGAAGCATTATAGACGAAGGTAAACCGGTGAATATGCTATGAATGAACAATTACTGACAGAACTGGTTGATTTTCTTGATGGTCTCAGTTATATTCCGTCTGATGATATTCCTGAGATCGATCTGTATATGGATCAGCTCATAAGCTTTATGGATACGCGTCTCCAGCCGATTTTACGGCATCCGGAGGATAAGGCGCTGACGAAGACGATGATCAACAACTATGCGAAGAACCGTCTGCTGCCGCCGCCGGATAAGAAGCGGTATTCCAGGGAGCATCTATTGCTCCTGATTTTGATTTTTTATTATAAGGGTGTACTGCAGCTGTCGGATATTGAAACGATCCTTCGGCCGCTTCATGAAAAATATTTTTCCGGTGAAGGAGAGCTCCAGCTTAAGGACATCTATGATGAGGTGTTTTCGATGGAGCCAGCGGAGAAGCAGCGGCTCATTGACGATGTAACCGAGAAGTTTCACCGGGCGGAGCAGAGCTTCCCGGATTTTATGAAGAAGTCCACTGCGAATGAGGTCGGTAGTGCAAATGCACTGGCTGATGCGTCTTATGAGGACGTGGATGAAGATCCTAAAACAGCGGAGACGAAGGACGCAAAGGAAGAGCAGGAAATGCTCCGGCTGTTTGCATTCCTCGGAGAGCTTGGATTTGATGTGTATCTCAAAAAGCTTTTGATGGAGAAGATCATCGATAAAATAAAAGAACAGTATCTTCTTCGTGAAAAGGAAGAGAAGGAATCGAAGCTTGAAAGGAAGCTGCATGGAAAATCTCGAGAAAATTCTAAATAAAGAACAACTGGAGGCGGTCCGCTATACAGAGGGACCGCTTCTTGTTTTGGCGGGCGCAGGCTCCGGCAAGACACGGGTGCTCACACATCGTGTCGCGTATCTTATCGAAAACTGTGAGGTGCGTCCGTGGAATATCCTCGCCATCACCTTCACGAACAAGGCGGCCGGGGAGATGCGGGAGCGTGTCGACAAGCTGATCGGTGCGCGGGCACGCGAGGTCTGGGTGTCGACGTTTCATTCGATGTGTGTCCGGATCCTCCGGCAGCATATCGAGGGTCTCGGCTATACCTCCGATTTCTCCATCTATGATACGGATGACCAGAAGACGGTCATGAAGCAGATCTTTAAGGAGTTAAACATCGATACGCATGAGCTCCGGGAACGCGGTGTGCTGTCGGTTATCAGCTCTGCGAAAAACCGCGGTACGGATCCATCCGATTTTCGTAAAGAAATCGGCGGGGACTATCGGGAGCGAAAGATCGCGGACTGTTACGAGCTTTATGAAAAGAAGCTCCGGCAGAATAACGCGCTCGACTTCGATGACCTACTTTTACGGACAATCGAGCTTTTTAAGACAAACGAAGAGGTGCTAGAGTATTATCAGAACCGCTTCCGCTACATCATGGTCGATGAATATCAGGATACAAACGACATCCAGTTCATGCTGGTCCAGCAGCTCGCCGGCAAGTATCAGAATCTCTGCGTCGTCGGCGATGATGACCAGTCCATCTATAAGTTCCGTGGCGCCAATGTCTCCATCATCCTTAATTTCGAGAAGTATTATCCGAAAGCAAAGGTTGTGAAGCTTGAGCAGAACTACCGCTCGACCGAAAAAATCCTTAATTGTGCAAATGCCGTCATTGCGAATAACGCCGGCCGTAAGCCGAAGAAGCTCTGGACGGCAAAGGCAGGCGGCGCCGATGTCCGCTTCCAGGAATTCGAGAATGCTAACGACGAAGCGTATGCGGTGATCCGGGAGGTTCGTGACTGCGGGCGTTCCTATCAGGACCAGGCGATACTCTATCGTACGAATGCACAGTCTCGACTCCTCGAGGAGCAGTGCATCAAGATGAACATTCCGTATCAGATTGTCGGCGGTGTGAACTTCTATCAGCGGAAGGAAATCAAGGACATCTTCGCGTATCTAAAGGTGATTGCAAATGGTGCGGATAATGTAGCCTTTACGCGGATCATCAATGTGCCGAAGCGCGGCATCGGCCCGGGGACGGTGCAGAAGCTCACAGACTATGCGGCGATGCATGACGGAAGTCTGTTCGGTGCGGCTGCGAAGGCTGTGACGAACGGAATCGTCGCAGGCAAAGCCGGGAAGGAGCTGCAGAAGTTTTGCGATATGATTGAGCAGTATCGGGTGAAGCTGATCGACAGCGGCCTGCTGCCCGCACCTGATTCAAATATTAAACAAACTGGAGATTACAGCATCCGGGCGCTGATCGAATCCATCCGTGATGACACAGGCTATGCGGCAGAGCTGCAGGCGGATGGTCAGGTGGAAGCAGAGACACGGCTTCAGAATATCGAAGAAATGATCAACAAGGCAGTTTCTTACGAAGCGGAAGCAGAGACACCGCGGCTTGGTGAGTTCCTCGAGGAGGTATCGCTCGTATCGGATCTCGACAGGACCGATGATTCGAAGGATCTACTCACAATGATGACGCTGCATGGCGCAAAGGGACTCGAATTTCCGAAAGTTTATCTCGTCGGGATGAACGACGGGCTATTCCCGGGATATATGTCGCAGAACGACCCGGAGGATCTCGAAGAGGAACGGCGGCTCTGTTATGTAGGCATTACACGGGCTCGGGAAGAGCTCGTCATGACAGCAGCGCGGAGCCGGATGGTGAACGGCAATTACGAACGGATGAAGCCGTCGCAGTTCATCGATGAGATCCCGGACGACTACATGGATAAGACATTTCTCTATGGCGGGCGGAACAGCGATGCCGGAGACTTCGATACCCGCTATGGTGAGTTCCGACGGACGATGGAGGGAGAGACACCTTTTGGCGGTGCGATGTCTTCACGGATGGCAGGAAACGGATATCCGGGCTTCGGTAAGGATTTCTCAACGCTTACGCCGTATGAAAAGCGCGGCGCCTCCGGGCACAACAAACCGCTCGTGTTTGACCATTCGGATGAAGTGAAAGGCCGCGCAAATCAGCATTATGATGAGCGTGACGAATATGCATCAGACGAAGATGGCAGCAGATACGGTGAACGGAATGATGTGAACAGCTACGGTCTCCACGGTATGGGAAGCACCGGCTATAAAAACCCAACACTTCCGTCTGGTCTTCGTGGGTCGCTTGATAAAGCACTGGGGATCCGCCATAAAAAGGGATCCGGCATACCGGATGCGCTGAAAGCTCCGGGCGTACAGAAGCTTTCAAAGCTTGATTACGAGGAAGGTGACCGCGTGTCGCACATCAAATTCGGCCAGGGCACTGTCATAAAGATCGAAGACGACAAAAAAGATTTCAAGGTGACCGTCGATTTCGATAAGGCTGGACGGAAGACGATGTTTGCAAGTTTTGCTAGATTGAAGAAGATATAAGTCAATTTAGCTCCTGTTTATTGGTATCCTACGTTAACATGAGTCCTTGAATGAATAAAAACAATAGAAAGTAAAATGTCTATCTGTTTTTAATGCGATTCATGCTATAATAAGCAAAGCATCGAAATTTGGTTCGCAAAGAACAAGGAGGCGGCTATGAAGAATATTGATTTTGAGGAACTGAAGAACAACGCAAAGCTTTTCGCTGATAATGTGAAGGACTATCGTCATGATGCAGTAGATAAGGCTGAGGTAGCACTGCAGAAGCTTCGTCTTCAGAAGTATCTCGATGAAAAGGAAGAAGAGGACAAGCAGAAGAAGACGATCCTTACAATCCTTGCTATCGTAGGCTGCGTAGCACTTGTTGCTGCGATTGCATATGCGGTATATCGTCTGACCGAGCCGGATTACCTCGAGGATTTCGATGACTATGATGACGATGAAGAGCCAGAGGCTGAGGAAGTGAAGGCTACCGAGGAAGATAGTGATGTAGAGCCGGAGGACGGCGCAAAGGACTAATCGAAAGGTCCAGAATATTTACTATACGGTGAGATGTCCCGGGATTGATTCTCCCGGGGCATTTTTATGAGTTGGAGGGTTTTGTGAAGATCTGTAAAAATGCTGGAATCTGTGGTGGTTGCTTTTACCAGGGCATATCCTACGAAGAAGAACTGAAGGAAAAAGAAAAAGGTGTTCGCGAGCTGCTCGAACCGGTGATAGAAAATCCTTTAGAGCAACAGGCCAATGCCTACATCAGCGATGCATCGGATGGTCATCTCGCCGAGCCGATCATCCCATCGCCTGTGATAGATGGCTATCGTAATAAGATGGAGTTCTCCTTCGGTGATTGCGAAAAGAATGGTCCGCTGACACTTGGCCTTCATCAGAAAGGCAGCTTCTTCAATATCATCGATGCCTCTGATTGTCAGCTTGTACATCCGGATATCAATTTGATTGTCAAGGTGACAAAGGATTTCTTTTCAGAACGAGAGATCACCTATTACCGAAAGAAGCAGCATACGGGTTATCTTCGGCATCTTCTTGTTCGGAGGGCTGTTAAAACCGGCGAGATTCTCATTGACTTGGTGACCTCAACCGAATGGGAGCATGCAAAACGGCAGCAGGTGTCCGAAGAAGAATTTGCGAAACGACAGGCGGATCTTCATACATGGTTCTTGAAGCGCTACAGTGAGAAAACGAGAAAAAAGAAGACAGAGCCGACTGCCGACCGGTATAATCTCGTAAAACCAGAGGAGGACGAAGACCAAACGATTAGAGCGTGGGTGGAAGCATTGGTCGGACTCGAACGGGATGGAAAGCTCGAGGGAAAATTTGCCGGTATTCTCCACACGAAGAACGATGACATCGCCGACGCGATCCGCGATGAAGGAACTGAGGTACTCTACGGACAGGGATATTTCTTTGAGGAAGTGCTTGGACTTCGTTTCCGCATCACGCCGTTTTCCTTCTTTCAGACCAACTCGCTAGGCGCAGAGAAGCTCTACACGAAGGTGCGGGAATACGCCGGCTTTGAAAGTCTTATGAAATCACAGAACGGAATTCAATCAAAGAAAGAAGATGGCTGTTTTGATAATCATGAAACTTATGAAGCGAAGGCAGATAGAAAGCCTGTTATATACGATCTGTATTCCGGCACCGGCACGATTACACAGTTAATGAGCACAGTGGCGGAAAAGGCGGTCGGTGTCGAGCTCGTCGAGGAAGCAGTGAAGGCAGCGCGAGAAAACGCGAAGATGAACGAAATCACGAATTGTGATTTCATCGCTGGTGACGTGCTGAAGGTCATCGACGAAGGTGGAAAGCTAATTCGGGAGGATGGCAGCTATGAAGATGCGCCACGTCCAGATCTCATCATTCTTGACCCGCCTAGAAACGGCATTCATCCGAAAGCCCTCGAAAAGATCATTGCCTATGGCGTCGACCGACTCGTCTATGTCGCCTGCAAGCCATCCAGCCTTGCAAGGGACCTCGGCCCACTCCAGGCAGCAGGCTACCATGTACAGAGATACTGCCCGGTAGACATGTTCCCACGCACGAACAACTGTGAAGTTGTTTGTCTTTTGACCAGTTGTTTGTCTTTTGACCAGAAGAGAATAAGAACGTATAATAGCAACAGGAGGTAAACATTATGATGTATCCTTTTATGACATTAGATGATGGTACTGAAATTGTTCATTCGGAAACATTGAAGGATGGACGTGTGAAAGTATATATTGAAAAACCAGATGAAAAGGATTGCTTCCATCATGCAACATGTTATCTCCCGCAATATACATGGGAAGATATCTTTGGCTTTTCAAAAGAAGAGATTCAGAAGTATCAGGAATTTATAGAATCCACGGCACATCTTATCATTAAGTTCGCTAAAGAAGGAGGACTTGAGAATGCCGCAGGTTTTTAAAGTCGGATCATGAGCGTAATTGAAGCAAGACATATGGATGTGATTTCTAAGTGGTTAGACTAC
>OMZX01000049.1 GCA_900315665.1 uncultured Eubacteriales bacterium | reverse complement strand
TTCCGCACATAATTTGCAGGCTTTACGGTCCGCTCATAATGCTTCTCATCCCGCACACGGATGGCTGCAATCAGCGACCGCACACGGATACGTGCTGCACCGAGGTTATTCACCTCATCGATCTTAAGCACGGTATAAATCTTTCCGGCGCTCGTCAGAATGTCTCTCACCTGATCGACGGTTACGGCGTCGAGACCGCAACCGAAGGAGTTAAGCTGTATAAGATCAAGATCATCCCGCGTCCGGACAAACGAAGCCGCACGGTACAGTCTCGTGTGATACATCCACTGGTCGGTAACGATGGTCGGCCGCTCGATCTTTCCGAGGTGCGACACAGAATCCTCGGTCAGCACCGCGAAATTGTACGAAGTAATAAGCTCTGGGATGCCATGGTTAATCTCCGGATCGCAGTGGTACGGCCGTCCTGCGAGGACAATGCCTCTGTGCCCGGTCTCCTCCATCCACCGGAGGGTTTCTTCACCCTTCTTCTCGATGTCGGTGTGCGCCCGGTCAAGCTCCAACCACGCCTCATGCGCAGCATCGCGAATCTCCTTTTCGGTGAAATTCCATTTCTTAAACTGCTCGCCGATCTTCTCAAGCGTAAGCTCGCCGACCGGTCGGATCGAATCCTCGATACGATCCGGATGCACGAACACATGCACAAGCTGATCCGTCAGAATCTTTTCATTCGTGAAGGCCATAAAGGGCTTCATGAACATGATGCTTTCTTCAGCCAGCGACTCAACGTTGTTTGCAATATTTTCTGCATAAGACGTTACCATCGGGCAGTTATAATGGTTGCCCGCATCCGGTGTCTCATTCCGCTCGTACGGTACGCACGGATAGAAGATGAACTTCACGCCATTCTTAATGAGCCATTCGATATGTCCGTGCGCGATCTTCGCCGGATAGCACTCTGACTCAGACGGGATCGACTCGATACCGAGCTCATACATCTTACGTGTCGACGCCGGGCTAAGCACGGTCCGGAACTTAAGCTCTCTAAAGAACGTCGCCCAGAAGGGGTAGTTCTCATACATATTGAGGACACGCGGAATGCCTACAGTACCGCGGGTAGCAAGGTCCGCTGGCAGCGGAGCGTAGCCGAACATCCGCTTTTCCTTATATTTAAAGAGATTCGGGATTTCGACCTTCTTTGCCGCTGGAACCTTGCCGAGACCTAGTCCACGCTCACAGCGGTTGCCAGAGACGAAGTTCCGTCCGGCACCGAACTGGTTGATGGTCAGCACACAGTGGTTGTTGCAGCCCTGGCAGCGTGCCATATGTGTCGTATATTGTAAATTGATAATGTCGTCGATCGGAAGCATTGTCGTCTGTACGCGACCGTAGGCGGTCAGCGGGACATCCTTTTCCTCGGTCGGTTTCATAGCTTTCAGCTTCTCATTTGCAAGATGATAACGCTCACGTGCAATCAGCGCCGCGCCAAACGCACCCATGATACCGGCGATATCAGGACGCACGACATCAGCGCCGAGAAGATTTTCAAACGCACGAAGTACGGCGTCATTGTAAAAGGTGCCGCCCTGTACGACGATATGCTGGCCGAGATCCTTTGCATCGGTGACCTTAATCACCTTAAACAGTGCGTTCTTGATGACCGAGTAGGCAAGGCCTGCGGAGATATCCGAGACGGTCGCACCCTCCTTCTGCGCCTGCTTCACGTTTGAGTTCATGAACACGGTACAGCGGGAGCCGAGGTCTGTCGGGTTCTCTGCATAGAGCGCTTCATGCGCGAAATCGATGACGGAATAGCCGAGCGACTTTGCGAAGGTCTCGAGGAAGGAGCCACAGCCCGAGGAGCAGGCTTCATTTAACTGTACGGAATCGACAGTGCCATCCTTGATACGGATGCACTTCATGTCCTGCCCGCCGATATCGAGGATACAGTCCACATCCGGCTCGAAAAAGGCCGCCGCATAATAGTGCGAGATCGTCTCGACCTCACCCTCGTCCAGCTTGAATGCTGACTTCAAGAGCGCTTCGCCGTAGCCGGTGGAACAGGAGTAAGCGATACGGGCATCTGAAGGAAGCATTTCTTTAATTTCCTTCATGGAGCGGATCGCGGTCTGGATCGGGGAGCCGTCATTGTTTGCATAGAATTTATAGAGGAGTTCGCCATCCTCGGATACGAGGGCAAGCTTTGTCGTCGTAGAGCCGGCGTCGATGCCGAGGTAGACATTGCCGTGGTAGGACGCGAGATCACCGGTGCCGACCTTATCCTTATCATGACGTGCAGTGAAGGCAGCGTATTCAGCTTCGTCTTTAAAGAGCGGCTGCATGCGCTTGATCTCGGTGGAAAGGGAAACGCCGTTTCGAAGAAGACAAATCATGTCCTTGATCGGCTTTTCCCCGGCATCCTCCGGACAGCTCATGGCAGAGCCAATCGCTGCAAAAAGATGCGAATTCTCCGGCTCGATAATTTCATCACCCTGGAGGTTTAGTGTCCGGATGAAAGATTTCCGAAGCTCCGGCATGAAGTGAAGCGGACCGCCTAAGAAAGCAACATGGCCGCGGATGGGCTTGCCCTGGGCGAGACCGGAAATGGTCTGATTGACAACCGCCTGGAAAATGGATGCCGCGAGATCCTCTCTTGCTGCGCCTTCATTGATGAGCGGCTGAATATCGGTCTTTGCAAACACGCCGCAGCGGGCGGCGATCGGGTAGATCATCTGATAGTTTGCGGCAAGTTTATTAAGGCCGGCAGCATCGGTATCGAGGAGCGATGCCATCTGGTCGATGAAGGAGCCGGTACCGCCGGCGCAGATGCCGTTCATCCGCTGATCGATGCCGCCCTTGAAGTAAATGATCTTCGCGTCCTCACCGCCGAGCTCAATGGCTACATCGGTGTCCGGACGGTAGTCCTTTAAAGCTGTTGCGACGGAGACAACCTCCTGGTTAAAGAACACATTTAGGCTTTTTGCGAGAGCAAGTCCGCCGGAGCCGGTGATGACCGGGGCGAGTGAAATGTCGCCGAGTTTAGCATTGGCCTCTTCTAATATGTCTGCCAGTGTTCCCTGAATATCTGCGTGGTGTCGACGGTAGTCGGAAAAAAGAAGCTTTTTATCCGGGTCAAGAATCGCAATCTTGACGGTCGTAGAACCGATGTCGACACCTAATCTGTATTGCTGCATGAATTACCTCTTTATATAAATTGACGCAGCCTCGCTGCGTCCTTTAAAGCCATATTTCAGTATACTAACATGCTGAAATATGACCTTCAAGTTGTGGAAATATAAAACTTTTCTAAACTGTTTCCTAAATTAATAGGCGAAAGTACCGAAGTCAGCGGTTTTTCTTGAAAAATATGGGCTGTATCGGTATACTTTTGTAAATACGTAAGGCCTGTGGCGTTTCAATTTTATACGTTGGCCTTGTAGTATATAGAAATTGAATGAAGTATGTTGTTGCATTTGCAAAGAAAAGAGGCGTGAATTTGACCTTTTATCAGAAGCTGGAGCGGAAATTCGGACGGTATGCGGTGCCGGATCTCATGAAATATATTTGTGTGATCTATGTGGTCGGGTATCTGATCCAGGCGATCAATCCGATGTTTTATTTTTATTATCTGGATCTTGATCCGGAGGCAATTTTGCACGGGCATATCTGGCGGATTTTTACATTTATTTTTTACCCGCCATCCCGGAGCCTTATCTGGATGATCATCGCGGTGTTTGTCTACTATAGTCTCGGGCAGACGCTCGAGCGGCAGTGGGGGACCTTCGCCTATAATTTCTTTTATTTTATGGGTGTGCTCATGCTGATCCTCGCGGCGATCGTCGTGTACCTCGTCACAGGGTATTCGCTGCAGCTGTACCCGACATTCATGAGCTTCAGCATCTTCCTTGCGTATGCGCTGACGTTTCCGGAAGCGACGTTTCTTTTTTACTTTATTATCCCGATTAAGGCGAAATATCTTGCAATTTTTGAGCTGGTGCTGTATCTTGTCTATTTCGTGCAGGCGATTGCAATGGGAGACATCAGTAACGCGACGGCGATCATTCTGGCAATCTTAAATGTCGCGCTGTTCTTCTATCTCACGACGCGGCGCGCGAAGCCTAGAAATATCTATAACATGAAGGATTTTCGATAAAGGAGAATATATGAGAAAAACAAAAATTGTATGTACACTTGGACCGAATGAGAATGATTATGAGGTGCTGAAAAAGGTAGCGGAGGTCATGGATGTGGCCCGTTTTAACTTTTCGCACGGCAGCCACCAGGAGCATCTCGAGCGGCTTGAGATGCTGAAGAAGGTGCGCGAGGATACCGGGCGGGATATCGCGGCACTGCTTGATACGAAGGGACCGGAGATCCGGACGGGCGAACTCGAGGGACACCAGAAGGTGACGTTGACAACCGGTGAGGATATCATTCTTTCTACCGAGGAGTGTATCGGAAACAAGGATAAGATTTATATCAACTATGCGGGTCTGAAGGACGATGTGAAGGAAGGCAACACAATTCTCATCGATGACGGTCTCATCGGTCTCACGGTGACTTCGGTTTCGGGTGCTGACATCCACTGCCATATCGTGAACGGCGGCGAGCTCGGCGAGAAGAAGGGCGTGAACGTGCCGAATGTGCCGATTCGTCTGCCGGGCCTTACCGATAAGGATATCGATGATATCAAGTTCGGCCTTGAGGTTGGCTTCGATTTCGTGGCGGCTTCCTTCATTCGGAACGCAGAGACGATCAATCAGATCCGTTCCCTCATCGATGAGGCGGGATCTCACATGAAGATCATCGCAAAGATCGAGTCTCAGGAAGGCCTCGATAATTTCGATGAGATCCTGAAGGCCTCTGATGGTATCATGGTGGCCCGTGGCGACCTCGGCGTTGAGATTGAAGCCAAGCGTCTTCCGCAGCTGCAGCGTGAGATGATCGAGAAGGCAAACTTCCAGGGCAAGATCGTCATCACCGCAACCCAGATGCTTGATTCTATGATTCGGAATCCGCGCCCGACCCGTGCCGAGGTAACCGATGTGGCGAACGCCGTTTACAATGGCACCGATGCGGTCATGCTCTCCGGCGAAACAGCTGCCGGCAAGTATCCGGTCGAGGCTGTCCACATGATGGCGGACATCGTCGAGTACACCGAGCAGTTTATCGACTACAAGCAGTTCAAGGACCGCCGCGTCGAGAAGTCGCTCTACGATTCCATTGCCAATGCAGTCTGCGCAGCGTCCGTCACGACAGCGTCCGAGCTTGGCGCCAAAGCTTTGATTGTGCCGACACTGTCTGGTACATCGGCGTTACTGGTTTCTAAGTATCGTCCGAAGACGGATATCATGGCGCTCACACCGTCGAGCGGTACCTGCCGTCAGATGATGCTCTACTGGGGCGTACATCCGGTATGGGCGAAGCGCGCCGATACGACCGATGAACTGTTCCGCACCTCTGTGAAGGAGCTTCTCGATAGGAACCTGGTTGAAAAGGGCGATATCTGCGTCATTACCGCAGGTGTACTCACTGCGCTTAATCGCAACCAGCCTGTTACATCTACCAATATTATGAGAGTTATTGAAGTCGGACTCTGACACGCACTGCCGGTGCATTTTGTTTTTCGAACGGCAGCCTGACTTCGCTGATATGAAGGAGTTCAATATGAAGAAAGCTTTTGTTACACTCGACCAGGTGAAGAAGATTGCGGAGAAGTATCCGACACCGTTTTACATCTATGATGAGAAGGGGATTCGGGAGAATGCGCGGAGGGTGTATCAGGCGTTTAGTTGGAACAAGGGCTTTAAGGAATATTTCGCGGTGAAGGCGACGCCGAATCCTTCCATCTTAAAGATCCTGAAGGAGGAGGGCTGCGGAACAGACTGTAGCTCTGAGACAGAGCTTATGATGAGCGATGCCTGCGGGTTTTCGGGGCATGAGATCATGTTTTCTTCGAATGATACACCAGACAAGGAATATCAGCTGGCGGCGAAGCTCGGGGCGATCATCAATCTTGATGATTTTACGGATATTGCGCGGATCGAGCCGCTTCTCGGATCGTTCCCGGAGACGATGTGTCTTCGGTACAATCCGGGCGGATATTTTAAGATCGCAAACACGATCATGGATAATCCGCAGGATGCGAAGTATGGCATGACGACGGATCAGATCATCGAAGGCTATAAGATCCTGAAACAAAAGGGCGTGAAGCATTTTGGTATGCATGCGTTTCTTGCGTCGAACACTGTGACAAATGAGTATTATCCTGAGCTTGCGAAGGAGCTTTTCGAGCTGGCCGTCGAGATTAAGATTCAGTGCGGTATTTCGCTTGATTTCATCAATTTGTCAGGTGGTGTAGGCATTCCGTACAAGCCGGATCAGGAACCGAATGATATTCTCGCGATCGGCGAGGGCGTGCACCGGGCGTTCGATGAGATCCTCGTACCGGCGGGGCTTAGTGATGTGCGCATTTTCACCGAGATGGGCCGTTTCATGCTGGCACCGTACGGTGCGCTCGTGACGAAGGTCATCCACTTCAAGCATATTTACAAGGAATATGCCGGCGTCGATGCCTGCGCGGTGAACCTCATGCGTCCGGCGATGTATGGCGCGTATCATCACATCACAGTGCTTGGGAAAGAGGACGAGCCCAATGATCACACCTACGATGTAACCGGTTCACTCTGCGAGAACAATGATAAATTTGCCATTGATCGTACTCTTCCGGAGCTTGCACTCGGCGATTATCTCTTCATCCATGACACCGGCGCACACGGCTTCGCGATGGGTTACAACTATAATGGAAAGCTTTGGTCCGCCGAGCTGCTCCTCCGCGAGGATGGCTCTGTCAAGCTCATCCGCCGTGCCGAAACCCCAAAGGATTATTTCGCAACCCTCGACATCGACGATACCATGAAGAAATATCTGTAAATATAACTAACAAACAGGAAAGCGGCCTCCTTATGCAGGCCGCTTTCCGTTCGCATAGCCTTGCATGATAGGGTTTTTGTAGTTATAATGTGACATTGTGTGATTTCAAATAAGGAGTACTACTATGGCATTAAAGAAGAAGCCGGTAACCGGCATGAAGGACATCCTGCCGCGGGAGATGGAGCTCCGGCAGTATGTGCTTTCCGAGATCCGGCGAACCTATAGAGAGTTCGGCTTCACAGAGATCGAGACGCCGATCGTCGAGCATATCGAGAATCTCGAGTCGAAGCAGGGCGGCGACAATGAAAAGTTGATCTTCAAGGTGATGAAGCGCGGCGACAAGCTGACAAGCGCCTTCCAGAGTGGCGATATCGGGACGCTTGCGGATGCGGGTCTTCGGTATGACCTGACGCTGCCGCTCAGCCGTTTTTATGCAGAGAATAAGGATCAGCTTCCGAATCCTTTTAAGGCGCTCCAGATGGGACCTGTGTTCCGGGCGGATCGTCCGCAGAAGGGTCGTTTCAGAGAGTTCTGGCAGTGTGATATCGATATCTTCGGGGATGGCTCCAATGTTGCCGAGATCGAGCTGATTCTCGCGATCTCTACACTTCTCAACCGGATTGGCTTCGGAGAGAAGTATCACTTTAAGATTGTTATCAATGACCGGGAGATTCTTAGAGGAATGCAGACCTATGCCGGCTTCCCGGAGGAGGATTTCGAGAAGGTCTGCATCAGCCTGGATAAGGCGGATAAGATCGGAAACGAGGGCGTGAAGGAGGAGCTTCTTTCACTCGGCTATGAGGAGGCAGTGATTGATAAGTATCAGGCATTGCTTGCTTCTATCGGCACGACGTCTGATGATATCCGAAAGCTTGGCGAGACGCTCCGCGATGTGATGCCGGAAAAGGTCACGAAGAATCTTTCCGAGATTGTCGATGCGGTAGCTGGGGTCAAGAGTGTGCCCGTAACAGTAGAGTTCGATCCGACACTGGTGCGAGGCATGGGCTATTACACCGGTCCGATCTTCGAAATCCGTGCGGATGGCTTCGCGGGCTCTGTCGGCGGCGGCGGACGGTATGACAAGATGGTCGGACGCTTCACCGGACAGGATACACCGGCGGTCGGCTTCTCCATCGGCTTCGAGCGGATCATCACGATTATGCTTGATAACGATGAGAAGGTACCGGGTGGTCAGAAGAAGACAGCATTCCTGCTGGATAAGAACCTGGATGCAGAGAAGACAGCGGCAGCCCTCGCAGAGGCGATGGCACGTCGGCAGGCCGGCGATATCGTGCTGGTATCCCGCATGAACAAGAACAAGAAGTTCCAGAAAGACCAGCTGACGGCAGAGGGTTATACAGAGTTCAAGGATTTTTATCAGGATAGCTTAAAATAAAGAAGGTAAATTATGGCTGAATCAATGAAGGGGCTGCACAGGACGTGCAGATGTACAGAGCTTACAGAGGCGTCCATCGGTCAGGAAGTGACCATGATGGGCTGGGTGCAGAGATCGAGAAATAAGGGCGGTCTTATTTTCACAGATCTTCGTGACCGGTCGGGACTTCTCCAGATTGTGTTTGAAGAAGCAGACTGCGGCACAGAGGTTTTTGAGAAGGCCGCAAAATTAAGATCTGAGTTTGTCATCGCGGTGACCGGTATCGTTCGTTCCCGTGGTAAGGATGTGAATAAGGAGATGAAGACCGGTGCGATTGAGATTTCGGCCCGCGCACTTCGCATCCTTGCCGAGTCCGAGGTGCCGCCGTTCCCAATCGAGGATGGCATCAAGACGAAGGAGGATATCCGTCTTCAGTACAGATATTTGGATCTTCGTCGCCCGGAGCTTGCAAAGAAGATCATGACGAGAGCAAAAATCGCCCATCTCATCCGGAACTTTATGTCGGAGAATGGCTTCCTCGAGATCGAGACACCGACCCTCATCAAGTCAACACCGGAGGGTGCAAGAGACTTCCTCGTACCGTCGAGACTGCACCACGGCTCCTTCTATGCACTGCCGCAGAGCCCGCAGCTTCTGAAGCAGCTTTTGATGGTCAGTGGCTTTGACCGGTACTTCCAGCTTGCCCGCTGCTATCGTGATGAGGACCTCCGTGCCGATCGTCAGCCGGAGTTTACCCAGGTCGATATGGAGCTTTCGTTCGTTGATCAGGATGATGTCATGGAGATCAATGAGCGGCTTCTTAAGCATATCTTCAAGGAAATCTGTGATGTAGACATTCAGCTTCCCATCATGCGGATGACCTGGATCGATGCGATGAACAACTATGGCTCTGATAAGCCGGATATGCGGTTTGAGATGCTTCTTCATGATGTCACGGATGTCGTGAAGGACTGCGGTTTCTCCGTTTTCGCGGAATGCGCGAAGCAGGGCGGTATGGTAAAGGGACTCTGTGTGAAGGGTCAGGCAGATATGCCGAGAAAGCACATTGATAAATATACAGAGCTTGTGAAGGGCTACGGTGCGAAGGGACTTGCTTATCTTGCAGTGAAGGAAGATGGCAGCTATAAGTCATCCTTTGCGAAGTTCATGACAGAGGAGGAGCTCGCAGCTCTTGTCAAGGCAATGGGTGGTGAGAAGGGTGACCTTCTTGTATTTGTTTCTGATACAAAGAAGACGACTGTCTGGAGCGCACTTGGCGCGCTTCGTCTGCAGCTTGGCGCTGACCTCGATCTCATCGACCGGAAGGCCTGGAAGTTCCTCTGGGTTACCGAGTTCCCGATGTTTGAGTGGTCCGATGAGCTCGGCCGTTACCAGGCGATGCACCATCCGTTCACGATGCCGATGGAGGAGGATCTCCCGCTTCTCGATACCGATCAGGGCGCAGTACGCGCAAAAGCGTATGATATCGTGCTGAATGGCACTGAGCTTGGCGGCGGTTCTGTCCGTATTCACCAGGCAGACGTGCAGGAAAGAATGCTTGAGAAGCTTGGCTTCACACCGGAGCGTGCGAACGAGCAGTTCGGGTTCCTGATGAAGGCATTCAAATACGGTGTACCGCCACACGCTGGTCTTGCGTATGGTCTTGACCGTCTCGCGATGTGGATGGTCGGCTCCGATACGATCCGTGACGTCATTGCCTTTCCGAAGATCAAGGACGGCTCAGACCCGATGATGGATGCGCCGGCACCGGTATTCGATCCGCAGCAGCTGACCGACCTTGGCATCGGCGTGCTGCCGGAGGAAGAGAAGAAGTCAGAATAATTTTATTTTCTATAAGTGGCAGAACTGCTATACTTACATATAGCGGTTCTGTCGCTTTTTAATTAGATTTTTAGTGAGGTAATCACGTGAATAAAGAAGAGTTTCTCCATCAGCTGACGGTGGCTCTGAATCTGAATGTTTCAGACCGACGGATCCATGAGCAGCTGGCCTATTATGATCATTACATTACTGAGGAAGTGAAGAAGGGTAGATCCGAGGAGGAGGTCGTCGCGGAGCTTGGTTCGCCGAGGCTTCTCGCGAAGACAATCATCGATGCCGCGGAGGCGGATGGTGACCGGGTCGCGAATCAGGATGAAGAGGTCCGGGGCACGATTGATACCGAGCCGAACACGACCGCGTTTGATGACTATTCCTATATGAATCCAACGGTCGCGGAGGAGCAGGAGGCCGAGGAAGAAGAGCGAACCGAAGAAGCCGCAGGCGAGGTGCACGAGGAGAGAAATGAAGCTTCGGATGACGGTTCTCGTGCGGACAGTGGTTTCCGTGGCGCTGGCAGAGATGGTGATATCCATGTCGAAAGCGGCAGGTCGGGATATGGCAGCCGCGACGCAGCACATGGCAGCGGCGCTTTCGGCGGGCGTCACAGCAACGGTGACCCATGGCATGTGCATCGGCCGGGTGAATATAGTGATGATCAGCAGTATGGTCATGTATTTACGACGGATGGCTGGGGATGCCTGCTTACGTTCCTCGTCATGCTCCTGATTCTCTATTTTGTCGGGAAGGTGGTCGGCGGACTTCTGTATGTGCTGTCACCGGTGCTTTTACCGCTCATGGTGATCGCGGTGATCCTGTGGCTGCTGCAGGGAATCTTCAAATAGAAAAAGAAAAGGAATTTTGAATGAAAAAATATGAACTGATCGTGCCGTGCCATTTCGGGCTCGAGGCGGTCACAAAAAAAGAGGTGCTGGATCTCGGCTATGATGTGACATCGGTCACGGACGGACGTGTCGAGTTCGCAGGGGATGCGGACGCGATCTGTCGCAGCAATGTCTTCCTTCGGACGACGGAGCGGGTGCTCCTTAAGGTCGGCAGTTTCCATGCGGAAACCTGGGAGGAGCTTTTTCAAGGAACAAAGGCGCTTCCGTGGGAGGAATATATTCCGAAGGACGGCAGTTTCTGGGTTACGAAGGCAAGCTCTATCAAATCAAAGCTTTTTTCTTCCCGTGATATCCAGTCGATTATGAAGAAGGCAATGGTCACGCGGCTCGGAGAATACTACGGCATACAACAATTTGAGGAGCACGGGGCGAAGTATCCGATCCGTGTGTTTGCATTAAAAGATGAATTTACCGTGTGTCTCGATACGAGTGGAGAGTCGCTCCACAAGAGAGGGTATCGACTGAAGCAGGGGCTTGCGCCAATCACGGAGACATTGGCCGCAGCACTCATCATGGTATCGGGCTGGCGGGATGATCATGCACTGGTCGATCCGATGTGCGGCTCCGGAACCTTTGCCATCGAGGCAGCCATGATCGCGGCGAACATCGCACCGGGGATGGACCGGGAATTTGCAGCGGAAGCCTGGACGAATATCATCGACCGGAAGCTCTGGTACAATGCAGTGTCCGATGCGGAGGAGCAGATTGATCATCAGCTTCTCGAGACCGGCGTGAACCGCTTCGGGAAGAAGGTTGATATTCAGGGGTATGATGTGGATCCCGAGATCATTCCGGTCGCACGGGAAAACGCGGAGCGTGCCGGGGTCGACAAAATCATTCATTTCCAGGTCAGAGATGTCGCGGATTTCTCACACGGCGGAAAATACGGCTACATCATCACGAATCCGCCGTATGGCGAGAGAATCGAGGACCGGCGGAATCTGCCGCTTCTCTATACGGAGCTGAAGGAAGCCTATCAGAGCCTCGATGCCTGGTCGATGCATGTCATCACCGCCTGGGAGGATGCCGAGAAATACCTCGGAAGGTCTGACAAGAACCGGAAGATTTACAATGGTATGATGAAGACCTACTTCTGTATGATGAAGACCTACTTCTACACGTATGACAAGCGGATGAAGGAAGGCGCGAAGCCGCATGAGTTTCGGAAGAAACCGGCAGCAGGTGTAGTCAGCAAAGAAACGAGAACTGAATCAAGGTTTTCTGATGAGAGAAAAAGAAACGGAGCGAAAAAGTGAGAATCATCTTCGCAACCCATAATAAAAATAAAATGAAGGAGGTCCGGGCGATCCTTTCGGATGTCGCGGACAGTATCGTCGCGAAATCAGAGCTCGGCATCGACTTCGAGCCCGCGGAGACCGGCAAGACCTTCGCGGAGAATGCAGAACAGAAGGCCGTCGGCATTCGCGAATATATGCTGAAGCACGATATGCTCGAGGATGACGACATCATCATGTCGGATGACTCGGGTCTCTGCGTCAACTACATGCTCGGCATGCCGGGAATCTACAGCTCGCGGTATCTCGGCGAGGACACCTCCTATGATATCAAGAACGCGCGGATCATCAAAGAGCTCCAGTATGCAGAGGGCGATGAGCGCGCCGCGCACTTCACCTGTAACATCTGTGCGGCGTTCGCGGACGGTCGCATCTATCACACCGAGGGCATCTTCGAGGGCCTGATCGCGAAGGAGCCGAAAGGTGAAAACGGCTTCGGTTATGATCCGATCCTTTACCTTCCGGAATATGGCAAGACTTCCGCAGAGCTTCCGCCGGAGGAGAAGAATAAGATTTCTCACCGCGCGAAGGCACTCCATCAGATGCATGACCTCCTGCTCCCGATGGTAAGCGCGGATGGACATGTCGTCCCGCAGGACAAGGAGGTGGCTCTTTCCGAGCCGCCCTTTCGCGAGGATCGTCGTCCTCAGTGATTCCCACCGGAACTTAAAGTACCTCCGGCAGGTTCTGAAGACCGTCGATCAGATGGATATCCTGATTCACTTAGGTGACGCCGAGGGCGATGAAGGAATGATCGCGCAGTACGCCGGCGATGGTGTTAAGTGCTACTTCGTCCAGGGTAACAATGATTACTTTAGCCGCCTTCCGAAGGACATCGAAGTGAAGCTCGGAAAGCACCGGTGCCTGCTTACCCACGGACATTTGCTTGGTGTAAGCATTGACCTCGAGGGCATCGTCGATGAAGCGAA
>OMZX01000033.1 GCA_900315665.1 uncultured Eubacteriales bacterium | reverse complement strand
GCGAATATCGTATTCATCCAGGAACTGATTGATGGAAAAGCTCTTTATGCTTTTCTGGGAGATAACCCGATCACACAGGACACAGTTGATCAGATCGATGAAATCGCGGCTAAGCATGACTTCAAATTTGATGGCAAGAAAGCTATTAAAGAGAGAGAAAAGGAAATATACAACAGATATGGAATCACAGAGTCGCAATCTAGCTTTGATAGAACCATAGAGTTTGAGACGGTGAACAAATAGATCGTAGAGCCCTTGAGTGTCGGATCTACTGTTTTGAATTCCGAAATGTCAATCCGTAGTTGACCTTTTCGGCTTCTGTTTCTGCTACGCTATATCCGTAGACGGGAACAGGAGGTAGAACGATGAGCGAAATGAAGGTTCGGAAGCTGGGGAATATGTCCTACGACAGGCTTCGGGAGGTGGCACCAGACTATACCGTAGCAGCCGGCGATGAATGGGATAAAAAGCCAATGCTGAAGAAGCAGGAGGCATTGGCCTTTAAGCGGGCTTTCACGGCGGAACAGATGAAGGTGCTGCGGCGAGGGCATGTGCCGGAGGCGATGGAGGACAAATGGTTTTGGTACATGCAGGGGAACAAGCTATATGCGCACCGGAGCTGGACGGGGATCTGCATCTATATCGTGGAGTTTTGTCCGGGGCATGTGCTGCGGGTTCATGTGAACCGAAATCCGAAGCAGTACTACTGTACGAGTGATGAGGAGGATTTGCAGACGGTCAATAAACTGTTTAGCTGGTGGACGGAAGCGGAGTATGACTATTACGGAGAATGGATGACGGAGCTTGTGGATCAGATCGGGAAGACGATGAAGCCATCGTGCTGGTCGGAGATGACGGAAAAACAGATGAGGCGTTGTTTCCGGACAATGTTTATGGATTTGGGGAACTGCATAGCGCGCAGATCAGTGGAGCCGCGGAGATAGTAGAACCTTTTTCGGAAGAATATTTGAAGCTTCTTCAGTATAAGCATATCCCGAAGGAAATGATTCGGAAAATGCCGGAGCCGATCCATCTCATCAAGATTACGCCGGTGGAAGCAGAATTCCTTGATACGGATTTCAAGAAGGATGGATATAATGCACGGCAGAAGGTTATTTTTGAGTAGCCTTACATTGAGAGATTGTAACTTTTTTTGAAAACGATTTGATGATGGATAATAAAGTACATAAGAGTAATAGATGGAAGCTGATAGCGATTATTTTATTTATATACATTGCATTAAGCTTTTTATTGAAAAAGGTCGGAGAAAATATTTCGAAAAATCCGGTTGTCAGCGATGATTATATTTCAAAGGTTGAAACCGGAGGCGACATTGAAAAAATGTATCTTACTATGGGGCCCTATGACACAGCATATGCTGAGAGTGCTACGATGTCATCGTTGAAAAAATTTGAAATATTTTATCCAAGCGCTATCGATTCTATGGAGAAGGTTCCAGTCGTGATTTTTCTAAATGGAACAGGTACACCTGCTTCAAAATACCAGGCTCTTCAGAAGCATATGGCTTCCTGGGGATTCATAACTATTGGTAACGAAGAAGATAATTCTTTTTACGGAGAAGCTGCAGAGCTTTCAATCAGATATCTAGAGCTTGCTAACAGCTATGATGATGAAAAAACGTCAAATCCACTAAAAGGACATATTGATTTTGATAATATCGGTATTACAGGCCATTCACCTAAAGAATGATCAGAGGGCTTTGAATGCATTCTATGGAGATTCAGAGATTTCGAATAATAGGTTGTATGAAAATGTTCAGATAGAGCAGGCGAAATAATCAGGAGCTGTCTTCGATGAAGGTTATTGGGGCTGTTTACGATATCGAGACAGGGAAGGTAGATTGGTTGTGAATGAAGCATTTATCAAGATAGATCTGCATGGCATGCGGCGGGAAGAAGCCGAGGTGACTGTGGAAAGAGCACTTGCTTCGGCGGGACACAATACTTATCAGATTCAGATTTAAGGAAAGTCGTGTTATAAAGCGGCATTGTCTTCCTGCTGAGACGATTCCTGAAATACTGAAGGTAATCGCGTTGGAAGATGTGATGCCACAGGCGATGATTGGCGGTAAATCGTATATCAGGACGCGAGATCTTGATCGGATGGATCATTACGGTATGGGTGTTTACTATTCGCTTTACGTGGAGGTAGCGACCTGCACTGATGATTGGGAAGGCTTGGTCCTTTCAAAGGCGCAGGAGATCGATAAGATCAATCTGTATCATGTGGATAGAGCCGCAAGCATCCGGACACACGATAGACTTGAGGGGCTGAGCATTGAGCAGGCATATGCGGAGACGTTTTCATTGGAGCTCAGTCCTTCAGGAGTGAATAAGGGGACTGCATTGCTGGATTTTGCAAAGTATTTGCATATTCCGGTAGAAGAGACGATCGCCGTCGGTGATGCGGATAATGATATTCCTTCGATAAAGGCAGCAGGGCTTGGCGTTGCGATGGGGAATGCAAATGCGAATGTAAAGGACATTTGGGGAATAAGACAGGCTAAATAAAGATTCCGCCCTTGGTTTATTAACTTGACAATCGACAGCTTAATGATATGATAATCGTAGTTATATAAAGCTAACTTGCTATTATCATAAAATTAGGATATATATGGGAAACTTTATCATAGCGCTTTTGGTTGCATTGCTCATCATAGCAGCACTTCGAAGCACAAAGAGGAGATTGACCAGCGGCTGTTGTGGCGGTGGTGATACGGTTAAATCAGTAAAGGTAGCGGATCGGGATCCCTCGCATTATCAGCATGAAGCTGTGATTTCGATTGATGGCATGCATTGCGAAAATTGCAAAAAACGAGTGGAAAATGCCTTAAACTCGATCTCTGGTGTCTATGCCAGGGCAAATGTAGAGAAAAAGAATGCCGATGTTTTGATGAAGGAATCGCTCACGGAGGATGTCCTTCGGGATACCGTGATGAAGGCAGGGTATACGGTAACCGGTGTGACGGTGCAATCCTGAAATTTACGTCTGCCAATTTGAAAATGGATCCATTGCGAATGTAGAAGCCTTGCTAAAATGGAACCCGGCCTAATGAAAAGCAGAAAGACAGTGTGTGAAATTGTTTCTATCTGAAACAGTTTTGCACACTTTTTTAGCCTTTTGCTAAATTAATTAAAAATTCAGATTAAAAGTGAACAGTTTACCGGTAAACCTTGTTGGCATTTTTCATTGTTACATGTTATATTGTTATCGCTTGTGAAGAATCAGCCGTGCAGCGGTATTTATCTGACTATATGGCTTGCACGCTGGTTTAGTGTATAAGGAGGTAAATGAATGAAAAAAATGATGAGCGGTCTGCTTGTTGCAGGGATCGTGCTGACGACACTCGCCGGCTGCGGTTCTTCAACACAGGAGACTACAGCAGCGACACAGGCTGCTACGACAGCTGCAGCTGCTGAGGCAGCGGCTTCCGGATCCTATGTTCCGGGCACCTACAGCGCGACAGCACAGGGCTTCGGTGGTGATGTTACTGTTACACTGACCGTAGACGTATCAAAGATTACAGATGTTCAGATCACTGGTGATAAGGAAACACCGGAAAAGGGCGGCGAAGCAATCAAGACACTGCAGCCACTTCTTCTTGAGAAGCAATCCGCAGATGTTGATGCCGTTTCCGGATCAACGATCACATCTGACGCTGTGAAGAAGGCTTTTGCTGATGCACTTGCAAAGGCACAGAGCGGTGAAGCAGGCGGCGAGGAAGCATCCGGCAACAAGGCTGTTACCTATACAGCTGGTACGTATGAGGGAACCGGTACAGGTTACAATGGCCCGGTTACCGTAGCTGTAACCTTTACAGATAGCGCAATTTCAGATATCGAGGTTAAGGATTCGAAGGAAACCGAGCATGTCGGTACACCAGCCTTTGACGACCTGATTCCGGCTATGATCGAAGGCAATGGCACAGGCGTTGATTCAGTATCCGGTGCAACCTTCTCATCAAGAGCACTGAAGGATGCAGTCAATGCAGCAGCTGAGGAAGCTAAGGTTTCCGATCTTGATGCATTTAAGTCAAACAAGGTTGAGGTAACACCTGCAGCAGATATTGATGACACTTGGGATGTTGTCGTAGTCGGTGCCGGCGGTGCTGGTATGGCGGCGGCTGCACAGGCAGCACAGAATGGTGATACCGTTCTCGTCATCGAGAAGAACGCTGAAATCGGTGGTAATACACTGGTATCCGGCGGTCAGTATCAGTCTGTGATGAAGTACCTCGTGTGGGATCCGGAGAACCCGGATGCGACGACCGGTACAGGCTTTGATGGCAAGGAATATAACAAGGTTATGTCCGTTCCTGGCTGTATCAAGGAGCTCCAGACCATCGAGAACTGGTCCGAGGAGCCGTTTGATGAGGATTACTACAAGGATCATGAGTATATTGCCGGTGACATCGATGAACTTTCGAAGCACGGTGTTGTGGCAGATTATCTCCCGGTTCTTCAGGAGCTGAAGAAGGAGATCAAGGCATATCTCGACTGGGCAGAGCCGAAATTAAAGGCCGGCACACCGGAGTCGAAGTTAACCCTGTTCTCAACGGTTAACCTTCATATTTTCCAGACCTACTATGGTGGCCTTCGTCAGAGCGCAGATAAGTCCGAGTGGATTTATGGCGATGTAGATCTCGTATCTCAGTTCATCAAGGATGGACAGGATCTTAAGCCTTGGCTCGAGTCCATGGGCTCCACCTTTGTAGAGGATACGCAGCCGACACTGATTGGTGCCCTTTGGTACAGAGAGAACCAGTTCATCGGTGCCAATGTTGACACTGACGGCGATGGCAAGACAGAGGAATATCCGGGACGCTGGGGCACTTACTTCGTAGCACCGATGACCTCCTTTAAGAATGCTAATGAAAAGAACCAGATTCTCGTGAGAACGACGGCTGAGTCTCTCATCGTAGAGGATGGCAAGGTAACGGGTGTTAATGCAACAGGCTATGATGGACAGAAGGTTACGGCACATGCTACAAAGGGTGTCGTACTCGCTACCGGTGGATATGCTGCAAACATCAAGATGGTTGTAGACGAGAACAAGTACTGGTCTTCTGAGTATCTCAGCACCAGCACGAAGACCACAAACAGAAGCTCTCTTCAGGGTGATGGCATTAAGATGGCTGAGGAAGCCGGCGCTGCAGTAACAGGCCTTGGCTTTACACAGCTCATGCCGATCTCCTGGATCGACAATGGTAACCTCGCATTCGGCGGTGGTGACTATGCGGTATATATCAACCCGACAACCGGCAAGCGTTTCGTCGATGAGACCTCTGAGCGTGACGTTCTTTCCCTCAACGAGTTTAAGAACGGCATCGAGATGGATGGCGCAAAGGGTGTATTCATTGAAATCGCCAATGCTGAGACCCCGATTCCGGGACCGTATCCGTATAAGGATGAGGATGTCGAGAAGAGACAGTATGTAAGAACTGTTGATCAGCTTGCAGACCTCTTCAAGGAGCTTGGCCTCGAGACGGATGCTGAGACGGTCAAGGAAACGATCGAGAAGTATGACAAAGCAGCTATTGCCGGTGAGCAGCCGGAGGATGTCGGCAAGAAGCAGGTATCCGCACTGGTTGGCTCCTGCGAGAAGAATGACGACGGCAGCTACAAGGCAGATACCTATAAGCTGGATGGCGTAAATCTTCGTATCAGACTTCTTGCTCCGTCAACGCACCACACGATGGGTGGTGTTGTCGTCGATACAAAGCGTCATGTACTTGACGAGAGCGGCAAGGCAATCGAAGGCCTCTATGCAGCCGGCGAGGTTACCGGTGGTATCCACGGTGGTAACCGTCTCGGCGGTAACGCGATCACGGAGATCTTTGTATCTGGCCGTACCGCAGCCAATGCAATCGACGAGGATAACAAGTAAGTTTTTATTTCATCGGCCCCGGGCTTTCGCAGATAAAGTATTCTGTTTTGAATCGGCATGAGGGCAAAACGATAATTTGAGAATGTTTCACCGGCTTTGCCGGTTGAAACTTGAGGCGGAGCCTCCGGAATATCACCGGAGGCTCCGCTTTTTTGTGGCATCCGGCACAGGAAATTCGTATAATAGGAGCAGATAGAAAGGTAGGGAATTCGATGAAACTCATTCACTGTGCGGATCTGCATCTCGATTCGAAAATGGAGTCGCATCTCTCGAAGGAACAGGCGAAACAAAGAAAAACAGAGCTTTTGGAAACTTATATGAATATGGTGGATTATGCCGAGACAAATGGCGTTTCTGCAGTTCTCATAGCTGGAGACCTTTTCGACAAAAAGGTCATCGGGGTGCATGCAAAAAAGACTGTGATGGATACCATCCGTCAGCATCCGGATATCAATTTCTATTATTTACAGGGGAATCATGATCTTTCCGGATTTATCTCCAATCAGGAAAAATCAAATCGTGATGCAGATCATACCACTGAAGATACAAATGCTGCTGAAAATATAGTTAATGCTGTCGAAAAGGATACAGAGGGTTCAGAGCTTCCAAAGAATCTTTACACCTTTAGTGAACACTGGCAGAGTTATATCCTCGGAACAAGTGAAAAGGGAAACATTGTCCTGACAGGCGTGGAGCTCAATGCCGACAACCAGAACACCATCTATGAAACGCTTCTGCTCCGGCCGCAGGACTTTAACATTGTGACCCTCCACGGACAGCTTGCAAAATATAAACCAAAGGATCATGTAGAGGTGATCAATTTAGGGGAACTCCGCAACAAGAGCATCGATTATCTTGCACTCGGACATGTCCATAGCTATGAAGAAGGGCAACTGTTACCGCGCGGTGTGTACTGCTATCCGGGCTGTCTCGAGGGGCGTGGTTTCGATGAAACTGGAGAACATGGCTTCGTACTGCTTGATATCAATGAAGAGAGCCTCACGATGCAGCGTACATTTGTCCCGTTTGCAAAGCGGAATTTCTATGCTGTCCCGGTCGATGTTTCTGCCTGCTTATCAACGACAGAGATGCTTCCGCTCGTGGAAAAGGCGCTCAATGATTGTGAAGCGAATCCGAAGGATCTTGTAAAGATCGTCCTGACCGGCAATGTCGATGTGAACTGTGAGAAAAATCCAGTACTTATCGTTAGTCGTTTTAAGGACCGATATTATTATCTCCGCGTAAAGGATGAAACGAAGGTAGCCGTGCATTATACAGATTTCAGGAATGATAAATCACTGAAGGGTGAGCTCGTTCGACTCCTGGAAGAAGATAGCTCTCTTTCCGAGGATGAAAAGTCTGCCATCATTCGCGTCGGCCTCCAGGCGTTGAACGGTGAGCAGATAGAACTGTAGGTACATTTTTTTGTTCTGTGTATAGGGTAGAGTAAGAGCATAGTAAGAGCATAGAAGACGATGATCTATGAAAGGCGGAAATATTTTGAGACTGATTTCACTGCATGTGGAAAATTTCGGGAAGCTATCGGGACTTGACCTCAAGTTCCAGGATGGGCTCAATGCTTACCTCCGGGAGAATGGAACCGGCAAGAGCACGCTGGCTGCCTTTATTCGCGTGATGTTTTACGGCTTTTCTAATGACCGGAAGCGTGACGAAACCGAGAATGAGCGGATGCGGTATACACCATGGCAGGGCGGTGTCTATGGCGGACAGCTCGTATTTGAAACAAAGGGAAAGACCTATCGGATTGAGCGTGTATTCGAAAAGAAAAATGACAGCTTTATGCTCTATGATGAGACGACGAATCTGCCCTCCACGGATTTCGGAGAGAATATCGGCGAAGCACTGTTCCGGATTGACAGAGAATCCTTCACAAAAACCGTTTTCATCGGACAACAGGACGTCGTAACAGCACCGACCGACAGCATTAGCGCAAAAATCGGCGGGATCAATGAGACGGGTGATCTTATGTCTTATGATCGTGCGATGGCCACGCTCACAGATGAAGCTAATGCACTCTCACCGCGGCGAGCGACGGGCGAGGTGAAGAAGCTTCAGAACCGGCTGGCAGAGCTTGATGCGGAGCTGCAGAAAAAGGATGATATCGAGGAAGCGCTTGATAAGACAAATGCAGAGATGGAGATGCTTCGCGCAGAGCTTGTGAAGGCGCAGGAGGAAAGAAAACAAAAGAGCGCGCTTAGGGATGCTTTGACGGCGTATCAGGCTGTTCTTACGGAGAAAAACAGCTATGCGGCGTTACAGGAGGAAAAGGATAAAGCGGAGGAGCGATACAAAGAAGAACGAGATGCATTTTCGGGAGAGGTACCGACTGAAGCAGAGCTTGAGCCCCTTATAAAAGATGCAGGGCATATGGTTGCTATAGAAGACAGCCTTTCGAAAAATCAGCTGACACCGGAGCTTGAGAAGAGGCTCTCTCATCTTGAAAAGGAATTTAGCACCGGGATACCGGATCAGGCAGAGCTTGGTGCGGAGAAGGAGAAAGCAGAAAAGCTCCGGCAGCTTCGCACGAATATGCTGGCAGAAGCGCTGACAGATGAAGAGAAGGAAGCACTCGATGGATTTCGACGGACGTAATCCGAGGAGGAGATTTCTGCAGGCATCCGTGCATGGCAGGAGCGACAGGGCATCGAGAGCGCACTGCCTGCAAGGCGTGCGGGCTTCGAACAGATGAAACTTTCCGCAGAGGAAAGCGAACGAAGAGATCGGCAACCGATTCTTCTTGTGGGAATTTGTTTTTTTGTATTGGCTGTGATTCTCTTTGCGGTGACAAAGAAAACAGGGATGCTGTCACTTTTGATTCCTGGCGTGATACTTTTTATCTTTTATTTCATCAGAAATCATAATTCTTCCACACAAAAGAATTTTTCCCCGGCATTTCTTGAACTTGGCAAAAAGATCGAACATGATGCAGCGGAATCCACTGAAATCCTTCGGCAAATGGAAGCCTTCTTCCAGAGATTGAAGATGCCGTTTCAGGAAAACAATGTGCTGAACACGCTGTACCGGCTACAACAGGATAGTGTACGTTTTGCAAAGCTGTCCGATAAGGAGAAACAATACCGGCAGAAGCATTATGAGGAAAAAGCAGAGGCGCTGATCAAAGATTTGACGGATTTTTTCAACAGATTTGGCCTTTTGTTTGAGGAAGCGCATATGCTTGAAGATATCATAGCGCTTCGTGAGGATGGAGAGAAGTATCAGACGCTTCTTTCACGATCGAAGGATGCAGAAGCTGCTAAGAAGGAGCTTTCTAGGATTCATGAGGAGAGGGAGGCTTTTCTTATAAAGTATCAACTCCCGGAGGATACGGAGCTCACAACAGTGCGGGATCATGTTTTGGCACTTAAGCCGTTGAAAGAGGCGCTTACTGAGCGGGAACAGGCACTTCGGACATTTACAGAAGCGCATGATGTTGCCAGGTTTGAAACAATCCGGAAGCCGGAAACCGAGGACGACATCGATTCGCTTTCTAAAGCAATTTCTGTTATAGAGAAGGATACTACGGAAAAGGGGCAGACGCTTCGGGAATATGAGAAGCGGGCGGAGGAATATTCGGATAAATTTGAAGCCATCACGGAGATTTCCGCCGAGCGTGAGAATCTGCAGGAGACCAGTGATGAGAAAAAGAGGCTTTTTGATGTGATCAGCCTCACTGAGAAATATCTGACGGCCGCAAAGGATAATTTCCTAAAGCACTATATGGCGCCGATGCAGGCGGCGTTTGATCAGTATTATGCACTTCTTACTGGTGCGAAGGATCCGGATTTTGTGCTGGATGCAAAGCTGTCGGTGACGAAGACGGAGCTTGGAAAGCAGCGGAATGTCAAGCTTCTTAGCGCGGGCTATCAGGATCTCGTCGGACTCTGTCACCGGATGGCGATGGTTGATGCAATGTATGAAGAAGAGAAGCCTTTCCTTCTGTTTGATGATTCCTTCGTGAACCTCGATCAGGAGAAGATGACGGATGCACTCAAGTTTCTTTCTGCAATATCAAAGGAATATCAGGTCTTGTATTTCACCTGCCATGACAGCAGGATGATGTGAAAGTAAAATTGCTGCAAAAACGACGTAAAGCAGGTTGCAATTGACTAACGGCATGTTAAAATAATAACAAACAGGAGGTAATCACAATGAAGGAACTTTTCTATGCTATCAATCTTCCGTTTGGTCTTCATGCGAGACCGGCGGCGCATGTCGCACAGATCGCGAGTGGCGTGAAGAGCCAGGTTACGATCGAGAAGGACGGCAAGCTTGCCAACGCAAAGAATGTGCTGCAGATTCTTTCGCTCGACATTAAGAAGGGCGAGGAAATTCATCTCATGATTGAAGGCGAGGATGAGCTCGAAGCGGCAGACAAGTTGGAGGCCTTTTTTAGGGATCACCCGGTTGAGAAGCTCGATAAGCAGAAGGTATTTAAGATCGCGTTCTTCGGCACGAAGGATTATGATAAGACGTTTTTTGCACAGCTTTCTCATCCGAAGGGAGACGATACCTATAACTCACATATTCATTATTTCGAAGCTCGTCTCACAGAGGATTCGGCAGGACTTGCAAAGGGCTATGATGCTGCCTGCATCTTCGTCAATGACGACTGCGGCCGTCGGGTGATCGAGATTTTGCATGATTGCGGCGTGAAGCTGATTCTGCTCCGCTGCGCAGGATTTAACAACGTCGATCTGAAGGCTGCGAAGGAATATGGCATGACGGTTCTTCGCGTTCCGGCTTACTCTCCGTATGCAGTAGCTGAGCATGCGATGGCGATCCTGCAGGCGGCAAACCGTCGGCTTCAGCGTGCTTACTCCAGAATCCGCGATAATGACTTTGCTCTGTCCGGACTTGTCGGCCTGGATCTTCATAACAAGGTTGCCGGAATTGTCGGCACCGGCCGAATCGGTCAATGCTTCGCACGCATTTGCAAGGGCTATGGTATGACGGTGATTGGCTGGGACGCTTATCCGAACCGGAAGCTTGAGGATGAAGGACTTCTCACCTATGTGACGAAGGAGGAGCTTTTCGAAAAGTCTGACCTTATTTCTCTCCATGCGCCGCTTATCATGGGCGAGGGAGGTACCTATCATATTATCGATGAAAAAGCGATCAGCCGTATGAAGGATGATGTGATGCTTGTCAATGCTGCCCGAGGCGGCCTCATCGATAACAACGCACTTCTCGAAGCACTTCGTGCCGGCAAGTTTCATGCGGTGGCACTTGATGTATACGAGGGCGAGGAGCAGAATGTCTACACCGACCACTCAGGTGATGTTATCACAAACGATATCACAGCAAGACTTCAGTTCTATCCGCAGGTTGTCATAACATCGCACCAGGCCTTCTTCACAAGAGAGGCACTGCAGGCGATCGCAACCACGACGATGGAGAATGCACTGAATTTCAGCACCGGCAAGCCATATGGTGATGCCGAAGTGAAGCTTCCGGATTAACAAATAACAGAATAGAGGTGTGAGAGCGAAGCTCACGAATAAGCTGCAACCGTAAAAAGGCGGAGTGGAGAATTTCTTAGCAGGTAACATTTGAAGGTCACCTGAAGAAATTCTCTGCTCCGTTTTTTATGCCTTAATGTGCCTTATGGCAGAAAGATTTCGTTACAAGTCTTTTCAACGTTTTTCAGTTTCATTTCAGCATGCACTGTTAAGATGAGGCAGAAAACAAAGGAAAGACAAGTAAAGATAGAAATTTGTTACATTTTGTAAAAAATCCGTAACGAATTTACCACAGAGAATTTTAACTAAATCCGCGTATTTGCGTATTTAATTATGGTAGCTTCGAAAGGAGTCAAGTTATGCTAAATGGTGGAAGAAAAATAATAAAGAAAGTCATCACAGCCGTACTTGGAGCTGTCACAACAGCCGCTATGATTTTCGGACTTCCGATGACCTCACTTGCTTCAAACCGTACATCAATCGGTTCAGTATCAATCACCGTCAGTTCGGAGATCGAGGTTGGCAGCACGAGCTCGGATGTGGAGGTAACGTCAAATAATTCTCTTTATGATGTCTACAATGTCAGCGTCACCAATGTACCATCGGATGGATGGGATCCTGATGATAATCCGAAGGTACAGATCAAGCTTGAGCTAAGCGACAGCGATGATTATCAGTGGTCGGTTACAAAATCGAATATATCCGTTTCAGGTGATTCTGGTACCGTGTCTTCCGTTTCCGGTGGCAGCGGCCACGGGTATCTGACAATCGTGTATACATTGGCGGATCTCGATGAGATCGATACAGATTGGGAGGAGAACATGGATCTCGATATCGACGATACAGCATGGAATTCTAGCTATGGTATTGCCAAATGGAGTGCCGCCGAAGCGGCAAAGAAATATGAAGTGAAGCTGTATCGCGGAAGCACTTTGCTGACGAGCGTAACGACTACCAGCACTGCCTACGATTTCGCAAACTATTTCACACAGGCAGGTACCTATAGCTTCAAGGTTCGTGCGGTTTATTCAAGTAAATACAAGGGCGATTGGGAAACTTCAGATGATCTTTATGTTACGACTTCACAGGCGACGGCGATTGCGTCAACCTACAACGCAAGCTATAACTCGACGACCGTTTCCTATAACAGCTATGAAGGAAGTCTTACGAGCACGGTGACAAACAGCGGCTCCGGTCTGATACCTGGCAATACGACAGACGGTACCTGGATTCAGACACAGTACGGCTTCTGGTATCGTAACTCAGACGGCTCATGGACATCGAACGGCTGGCAGGAGATCGACGGGAAGTGGTATTATTTCAACGCCTACGGCTATCGCAAATCCGGTTGGATCTATTGGAACAACAAGTGGTATTACTGTGGTGCTGATGGTGCAATGCTTACGAATGCCTACACTCCGGATGGCTATTATGTAAACGCCGCCGGTGTCTGGACCACAATAGCGGCATAATTCAATAACATTCAGACAGTGACCCCGGAACTTCCGGGATCACTTTAGCCGGTTTATGAATAGATGCATAAAACTTTTATACGCTCAAATCTAAAAGAGTTGATGAAATAAGAAAGCAACAGGAGGAGAAAAAGAGATGAACAGATTCTGGTACGGTGCAGCGGCGGTGACAACAGCAGTAGCGGCAGTGGTCAGCTACATGCCGATGACAGCATTGGCTTCCACGTCTCTGGAACAGAGAAAAAAGGCGCTGGTCAGTGCAAACGTGATTGATAATTATGATGTCACACTGAATGATGTCAGCTTCACGCGGGCACAGTTTGCAAAGATGCTCGTGAAGGCCTCGAGCTATTCGAACAATGTTGCCCAGGAATCAAACGTTTCTGTTTATAAGGATGTACTCAAGGATTCGGAATATGCAGGATATATCCGCATCGCCGCTGAAAAGGGATGGATGACCGCATATCTCGGCGGTCTGTTCAAACCGGATCAGGGTGTAAAGCTTGCTGAAGCAGAGAAGGCGTGCCTGACCCTCCTCGGGTATACCAATGATGATTTTGCCGGCAATCTCGCGGCGAACCGAAACGCAAAGGCTACGAATATTGGTCTTCTTGAGAATATCCATAAAGGCTTGAATGAGGAACTTAGCTATGCGGATTGCGTCCAGCTTTTTTATAATCTTATGAAGACAAATCCGAAGACACAGGAGAATGCGACGAAATCTAGTCAAACAATTTATGGATCGTTGCTTGGGTTTGATTATTCATCTGACGACAACGAGTTGAATCTTCTTAGCACGCTCAATGCGAACCTTAGCGGTCCACATACTTTGAAAGCGAACCACGACCTGAATGGTATATTACCGTTTAGCAAGAGTAAGGGAGTCTTCTATCTGAACGGGGAAGTTTCAAGCTATGATGAAATTGAGGACATTGCCGACGATGATGGAGCAATTGCAGTTTATTACAATACTTCCACAAAGACAGTATACGCATATTCCTACAGCAACAATTCTGGCGATATGGGTTCTGCGCATGGTACCGTAGACGCTATTTATTATCAGTCAAGCTCTGTGATGACACCGACCTCTGTATATATTGGAGGAGAAGAATATCAGATTGAAACCTCTGACATGCAGTATGCGTTCTCTGTTTATGGTTCTGTGGATCAGGGTGATGAAGTTACGATTGTATGGACTCTGGATAATGATAATAAGAAACAGGTTATCGCACTTTCCTGATTGTTGTAAAACCAGAAATTATGAAATGTTACAAAATAAGAAAATATGAAAATTCTGTATCGGATATCGGAGAACTTACATGCGCGATATGGCATGTAAGCATTCGAGAGAAACTGGGAGGATGAGTAGAGGATGAAGTCTAGAGCGAAGGTAAAAGGAAAGAGAAAAATCCCGGTAAAGAAGATTATCATAACTGTGATGCTTCTCGCAGCAATAGCCGGCGGCGGATATTACTTTTATCAGAAGAAGCAGGCCTCGGCAAAGGCATCGGAAGCAGAGGTGAAGACCGGTACGGTTTCAAAGCAGGATATCACTTCAGAACTTTCCGGTTCTGGTACGATCTCGCCGAAGGACAGCTACACTGTCACCTCTATGGTTGAGGGTGAGGTCGTTTCCGCCGACTTCAGTGAAGGCGATGAGGTGACAGAGGGACAAGTACTTTATCAAATCGATTCTTCTTCCATGACCTCAAAGCTGAACTCTGCACAGAGCGAGTTAACCCGAGCACAGAAGAATTATACGGATGCTGTCAGCGATTATAATGAAGCCGCTTCGAAGTTCAGCGGTAACACAGTGAAGTCCACGATGGCCGGCTATATCAAAGAGCTAAACATCAAGGAAGGAGATCAGGTCGGTGCAAACACGCAGATTGCAGAAATCTACGATGATAGTACGATGAAGGTACGCATCCCATTCCTATCCGAAGAAGCACAGGCGATTTCGGTTGGTATGACAGCGACGCTGACGCTTTCTGATACGATGGAGGAAATCCAGGGATCAGTCACCAATGTCGGAACCATGGATACGACACTTACCGGCGGGCAAATTGTCCGCTACGTGACGGTTCAGGTGACAAATCCGGGCGGTCTCACGACCGATACGGCAGTGACCGCAAATATCGGCGGTCTCGAATCTGCTGGTGACGGCACCTTCGAGCCGGCCAGGGACCTTAATCTGATGGCAACCGATCTTACGAGCAGTGTAACGGTTTCAAAGCTACTCGTGGCCGCTGGCGATCATGTTGAGGTCGGCACAGCTCTCTTCACGATGGCGAGTGATGACGCACAGGATATCCTGGATTCGTATCAGGACAAGGTTGATTCGGCCCAGTCCTCCGTCGATAACGCCCAGTCCAGCCTTGATTCTACAAACGATAATTACGATAACTACACGATCACGGCACCGATTTCAGGCACCGTCGTGACGAAGAGTGTCAATGCCGGTGAGAACATCCAGAACGGCAGTTCCGCAACTTCTCTTGCGGTGATTTATGATCTCTCCGAGCTCACCTTCCAGATGGACATCGATGAGTTGGATATTTCTAATGTCAAGGTCGGACAGTCCGTTGAAGTCACCGCAGACGCCTTCGAAGGTCAGACGTTTACGGGCTCTGTCACTAATGTCTCCATGGAGGGCACAGCCTCTAATGGTGTTACATACTATCCGGTTACGGTCACACTCACAGACTTCGGAGGGCTCCTGCCCGGCATGAATGTGACCGGTGTGATCATTCTTGATGAATCGAAGGATGCACTCGCGATACCCGTCGATGCTCTTCAGCGCGGAAATAAGGTTTATGTCAAGGATGTCGACGGCGAGACCTACACCGATGATCAGAAGGGTGAGAATGTACCGGATGGCTTCCATTCTGTCAGTGTAGAAACTGGTCTTACCTCTGATGATTACGTAGAGATTACTTCCGGTGATCTAAAGGAAGGCGATACCGTTTACATTACTCAGTCAACCGTTTCATCGAGCTCTGACCAGATGATGATGGGCGGCCCTGGCGGCGGTGACATGGGCGGCGGCCCCGGCGGTGAAGGCGGCGGTAACCGTGGCGGTGAAGGCGGTGGCGGTAACCGTGGCGGTGGCGGCGGCCCGATGGGCTAAGGCTGAAAGGAGCCTTTTATGGCGGATGAAGAAAAGACAAAAATAGAAACAAAAGACGACGATGATGAACCGGATGAATATGCAGAGAATCACGAGGAGGTCGAGCGGCTGAAGGCCGCACAGGCGGCGATGGCCGCGCGGTCCGGCATCGACAACATGGACGGGCAGGCACCGCAATACACGCCGCCCGGGCATGAAGGTGAAACCCCGCTGCTCGAGATGCATGGCATCACGAAGATCTATCAGGTCGGTGATGAAGAGGTCCGGGCCAATGACGGCATCACCATCAATATTTATAACGGAGAATTTGTTGCAATCGTCGGTAAATCCGGTTCCGGGAAATCTACACTTATGAACATCATCGGTGCACTCGATGTGCCGACGAGCGGCGAATATCTCATTAATGGCCGTAATACCTCCGAGATGACAGATGATGAACTCTGCGAAATCCGAAACGACAAGATCGGTTTCATTTTCCAGCAGTACAACCTGCTTCCGAAGGACAATCTTCTCGACAATGTCTGCCTGCCACTTCTCTATGCCGGTCTCCCGAAGGCGGAGCAGAAGGAACGTGCGATGAAGCAGCTCGAGCGCGTCGGCCTTGCGGATAAATGGATGCAGCATCCGAACCAGCTTTCCGGTGGCCAGCAGCAGAGAGTATCGATCGCCCGCGCACTTGCCGGTGATCCGGAGCTGATTCTCGCCGATGAGCCGACCGGCGCACTTGATTCGAAAACCTCCCGGCAGGTGCTCGGATTTCTACAAAGTATCAACCAGGATGGTACGACCGTTGTCATGATTACACATGATAACTCCCTGGCGCTCGAAGCGAAGCGCGTCGTCCGGATTTCGGATGGCAAGGTGGTTTTTGACGGTGCGACAGAGGATTATGCGAAGATCATTTGATGGGAAAAAGTATGGCAGAACCAGAAGTGTTGTCTTGACGGTAGGAAATTTAGAACTTCATCAATAACGATAGTAATAAGGCTGTAGATAATATTACTTAGCCGGCGTAGGGAGACAGAGTAGAATGCTGAATTCATACAAGCTTGCACTGAAAAGCATATGGGCCAATAAAATGCGGTCGTTCCTCACGATGCTTGGTATCATCATTGGTGTGGCGGCCGTGATCATACTTGTAGGCATTGTAAACGGAGAAATGAACTATATGACGGAGAGCTTCGCGTCGATGGGTACCAACCGAATCACCGTGAATGTCCGGAATATGAGTTCCCGGTCGGTTTCTGTCGACCAGATGTATTCTTTTTTCAATGACAACACCCAGTACTTTTCCTATATGTCCCCGAACGTGACGGTCTCCGCTACGGTGAAGGTCGGCAACGAGAATTCCACGAGTACGACGGTCACAGGCGTTTCCGAGGATTATCTCAGTATACTCGATGAAAATCTCTCACAGGGACGATTTATCCAGTATGCGGATCTCAGTGCCCGGCATAAGGTTGCTGTCATCGGTTATTATGTCGCGACGAACTACTATGAATCAGCGGAAAAAGCGATTGGAGAAGATATCTCTGTGAATGGCGAAAAGTATAAAATCATCGGTGTCGTCGAGCGGCAGACCTCGACCTCTGAGTCGATGGAAGAAGGCGGCGATGATGATTTTGTCTACATTCCATACACTTCAGCGATCAAATTAAGTCGTAATGGAACCGTTTCGAACTATACCTTTACAGTCAGAGATGATTATGTGAAGCAGGCGGCGACCATCAAGACCTATATCGAGGATTACCTTTATACAATTTTTAAGAGTGATGACTTCTACAATGTTACCGCGATGAGTGAGCTTCTGGATTCGATGAATGAGATGATCGGTACGATGTCAATGATGCTTGGTGGTATCGCTGGGATCTCTTTGCTCGTCGCCGGTGTTGGTGTCATGAATATTATGCTTGTGTCCGTTACAGAGCGAACGAGAGAGATCGGTATACGTAAGGCGCTTGGCGCGAAGAAGAGTACGATTCTTTCACAGTTCGTCATCGAGGCAGCGGTGACAAGCTCCTTTGGCGGTGTGCTCGGCATTATCGTCGGTTTCATTGGTACCAATATCGCCGGCCGGATCATGAGCATCAACGCTTCACCGACCTTTGGTTCGGTCATCGTGTCCTTCTCGGTGTCCGTCGCGATCGGTCTTATCTTCGGCTATATGCCGGCCCGCCGCGCCGCAGCCCTGAACCCAATCGACGCCCTTAGGTCAGAGTGATTTGATCCCGTAATACGCGTCCAGCATGTCTCCCACCATCTCCATTGGACAGGTCGAAGACATGCTGGACGCTCGTTTATTGGAAAACATACAATATTAATCCTTCATGCCATTGCGGGCGAGGTCGGTGAAGGCAAGGCCGTGGGTCAGGCGGATGCCGCCCTTCTGGGAGTTCTTCACGGAGTAGAGTGCAATGTCGGCTGCATACAGGAGATCCCAGTTTTTGTTGCCACCAGATGGAACGAAGCCACAGATGCCCTGTGAGATCGTGAGTCCGGAGATAACAGATGCCGTCTCGGTTTTGATCGTTGCGTTGCGGATACCCTTCTGCAGCTGATCTGCGACGTTCAGAACATCCATCTCACTGAGTCCGTGATACAGCACGACAAATTCATCACCGCCATAACGGAAAACCTCGACATGATCACCGGAAACGTCAGACAAAACCTTTGCTAGCGCGACAAGACAGCGATCGCCGGTCGTATGACCGTAGGTGTCATTGAAATGTTTGAAATTGTCGATATCGAGGATCTCGACCGCCATAAACTGATGCAGCTGATAGGCTTCTTCGAAGATTGCATCGATGCGCCTCCGCATGATGCTTCGGTTCTGGAGCCCCGTCAGCGCATCATAATGCGCTAATCTTGCCAGGCGTTCATTCTCCTTCTTTGCCTGTTCCATCGCCTGGTAGGTGGATAAAAAAGTCTGGTAATCACTGAGCTCCTCTGTGCGGTGCTTGTTATATGCATCAAAATACAGGCGGGAAGCCTCGAGTTCACGCGTGGGTTTGGTGATGGCCTGATAATAGTTGACAGCCATGCGGTAAAAACGGAGCTTCAGGTTTGTGATATTTGTTTCACCGACCGTATCCCACATGACATCGACAATTTTCGTTACTGCATCTGCATGGCTATGCTGGAGCAGAAAATCACCAAACAGGATAAGATCAAGGGCGCCGTCGATGACCATATCCTTATCTTTCAGGAGTTCGTAGACCTTTTCGAGTGTCTGTTTAAATTCGTTGTCATTTCCCTGGAGAAGATGATATTCACAAAGAACAATGAGATACAGTGAATAGTTCGCGTATTCAGCACGCTCTTCTTGCGACATTTCCGCCAGCATAATATGTGCGCGGCGGAGAAGTAATCCTGCATCATGGGTGTTATCTTTCTGGATGGAAGCATTGCACTCTTCGACCAGTGCCCAGAACTGAATCTGTGTATGGTACATGTTTTCCGGCGGCAGTTTACGCGCGGCAGCGGCAGCCCGATGGCAGTATTTCTTGCCATCCGGAAAGTCACCCATGCAGTTATACTGCGCACCCATGTTGAGATAAATTACGGCGGCGATTTCGTCATCATGCAGGGCGTCTGCATAGCTGCAGGCACGGACAAGGTAATCGAGTGAAGCCTCATCGACACCGTGATTGAAGGCTTCGATACCGAGAAGATTGTAGGTCCGCGCAATGAGCACATCATCGCCGCTGTCCAGAAGGTTTGTGATGGCCTGACGGAGATAGTGCGCAATCGGCTTCCCAAAGCCATAGAGGTAATCTGCCATGTAGTAGCAGGCGGCGCCATAGGCGTCCATGCGGTTTAAGGCCTTCGCCTCCTGCATGACTCTACGGCAGACAGTTTTATAGCCGCGGGGTGTCTGACGGCGGTAGAGCTTCAGATACTGAAGATCCTCTTCAAGCGCTTCTGTTTTTTGAATTTCTTTAGCAGATTTCTGCGCAGACATCCCGTCACCTCCTTTATTCATTCGTTTTCACCGAAAAGAATTTTCATATATTGTCAGCTTTTTTGATTTGAGAATAGCTTAACGGGACATGGAGGTAAATGTAAAGATTTTTCGACAAATTTATCGAGATTTTTTCTAAAAATTGTCTGAATCATTTCAATGTTAGGATCAAAATAATCTCGCTATGGGAGACATGAACCTTTGAATGATTTATGTATTATTTCCGAAAAGGTTCGTGCGGTAGCGATGAATGAGGAAGGGAACCTCCCAGAGCATCATGCCGAGCCAGCCAGCGAGACAACCCCATGGCACGGCAGCGATATCGAAATGAAAGCCCATGACGAGGATGAAGGTTGCGAGAAAACGAATGCCCATATTGACCATGGAGCTCACGAGTGTGATTTTAAGGTCGCCGGTACCACGGAAGAAAGCCTGAATCGAGTTTGTGAGAGCGGGTGCCCAGTACATAAAGGCAATGAGGCGGAGATATTTTTCTCCTTCATGAATGACATACGAGTTCGTCGTAAACAGAAGTACGGCCCAGGTCGCGACGAAATAGAGAAGAAGTCCGGCGACGAGACCATAGCAGAAATCGAGAAGTGTGCCAGTGCGAAAGCCCTTTCGGACACGACCTTGGTCGTTAGCACCCCAGTTTTGTGCCAGCACGGCGGTCATAGCATTGGCAATCGAGCGGGTCGGAATCAGGGCAAAATCATCGATGCGGTTTGCGGCAGCGAAGGCAGCAGTTGTCGTCATGCCGAGAGAGTTTACGACGCCCTGAACGCCGAGGATACCGAGCTGGACGGTCGCCTGCTGGATCGCGGAGACAGAGCCGTACTGGAGTGTCTTCTTCAGCATCTTTGCGTCGAATACGAACCATGCTTTACCCATATTGAGAATCGGGACGTGTTTACGGATGTAGTTGATGCAGAGTGCGCAGGACACGGCTTCAGACGCGACGGTAGCAATCGCAGCACCGGCAATCCCGAGGCGGAACACCATGACGAGCAGGAGATCCCCGACAATGTTTACACTTGCGCTGATTGCGAGAAAAATGAGCGGCGTTTTGCCGTCACCGAGTGCCTGCATCGTGGACGAGAGATAATTATAGAGGAAGGTGAAAATGAGGCCGAACGCGATGATACGAAGGTAGCCGGCAGCCATAGGGCGGATGGAGAGATCCACCTGCAGAAGACCGAGAATCGGGTCCGCAAATACGAAGATGATGAGACTAAGACATAGGGCAAATACCGCACCGCTAAGCATTGCGGTCGAGATTTGGCGGTGGAGCTTGTCGTATTCCTTTGCACCAAAATAGCTTCCGATGAGGATGCCGGCACCGAGTGTCGTGCCGCGGAGCAGCATGATGAGTAGTGTCATGAGCGGGTTCGAGGTGCCGACGGCAGCGAGTGCCTCCGGACCTAAGAATCGGCCGACAATGATGGAATCGACCGCGTTATAAGTGAGCTGGAGATAGTTTGCGAGAATAAAGGGGATCGTAAAACGAAGCATCGGGCCGAGAAGGCTGCCCTTCGTGAAATCATGTGTCATAAATAAGCCTTTCGTCTTGAAAACGAACGATGTTCTTCTGCAACGGAACTACAGTTTGTCAAGACAGTCGTTCCGTAATTCTATTAAAATGATAGGTTAAAAGCACAAAAATACGACTCTGTAAACGCTTACAGAACTCGAAAACAATATAGTGAGTGTTCGACGCCTCTGTCAAGTGGTATTTGATGACTTCGCATGTATGTAGAATTTGAGGACTGTGCATGTATACAAAATTTGAGAGCTACGTATATATGTAGAATTATGTATGTAAAAATGAACGTGAAATAAATAACTTTTGTTGACGATGGAAACAGCTGCATTTACCATTAATGTAATTTAAATTGTAGTGCAGTGGCAATCAATGAATTTGCAAAATATGGTGAATCACTGTTTTCCGAAGCCAACGTATTTCAAAAGGTGAGGATGTTGCGGCTGTATGCATTGGCAAAGAGCAGCTTAGGCGTGTAAGGGAGGATATTTATGGCAGTACATGTAGTAGATGAGGCGAATCGGTGTCTTCAGTGCAAGAATCCGCGGTGCAGGACGGGGTGCCCGATCAATACAAATATTCCGGAGATGATCCGTCTGTTTAAGGAAGAGCAGGTGATGGATGCGGCCATGATGCTCTTTGCAAACAATCCGCTGTCGATCGTGTGCTCGCTTGTCTGTGATCATGAGAAGCAGTGTGAGGGACATTGTGTGCGGGGTATCAAGGGCGCGCCGGTACATATTTCAGCGATTGAGAACTATATTTCTGACTCCTGCTTCGAGCGGATTAAGCTGGAGATGCAGCCGCGGAACGGGAAGAAGGTTGCGGTCATCGGCGGTGGCCCGGCGGGTATCACGATTGCAGTGATTCTCCAGCAGCGGGGCTATCAGGTGACAATCTTTGAAGGACGTGAAAAGCTTGGCGGTGTCATGCGGTACGGTATCCCGGATTTCCGTCTGCCAAAGACGATCCTTGACCGCTATGCGGAACGGCTTTACGAGATGGGTATCCTCTTTAGACCGAACTTCAATATCGGCGGTTCTGTCAGCATTCAGGATCTGTTCGATGATGGCTATAAGTCAGTCTTCATCGGTACGGGTGCATGGCGGCCTCGTCGTCTGCATATCCCTGGGGAGACCTTCGGTAATGTTGCGTTTGCAATCAACTATCTGAACAATCCTGATGTTTATCATATCGGGGAGAAGGTGGCAGTCGTCGGTGCCGGCAATGCGGCGATGGATGTTGCACGGACGGCGATCCGGAAGGGCGCGCGTGAGGTCAATGTCTACTGTGTGACGGAGGAACCCGCAGCTTCACCGAAGGAGGTCGAGTATGCAAAGCTTGATGGTGTGACCTTCCAGATGCTTCAGACCGTGATCGAGATCAAGGATCATGCGGTGGTGACGGCGCCGGTTTCCTGGACGGAGGATCATCAGATGGTCGTAGACAAGAGTGCGGCAGTTGAAGTGCCGAATGATTTTACGATTATTTCGATTTCGCAGGTACCGAAGGACCGGCTTGTACAGCGGGACAAGGAGCTCAAGTTGAATGCAAGTGGCACGCTGGAAACGGATGAAAACGGTGAAACCACGATGCCGGGTGTGTTTGCTTCGGGTGACGTTGTGACCGGTGCGAAGACTGTCGTGGCGGCAGTTAATGTTTCGAAGATGATCGCAGACGACATGGACAAGTATATGCAGGGGCTGGACGGGTGATACGTTGAGACCAAATGCTTGCGGGCGCTAAACGGGCAAAGCGCTGCATATCAATGTACGCAGAAGTTCGCTTGGTGATGCGTTATAGCATGAGGTTGCACGCTTTTCAAATATTTGATACGTGAAGATGTGTGCCCTGCAAGCTTAACAATGATAGGTGGCAGATAAAATCATGGTTTTCATGATTCTATCTGCTGCTTTTTTGCCTTTTCAGGGTCTCTATGCGTTGAATGGAAGATGGAATTAGATGTGAGCCGTTTCCATCTGCCTGGAGTTTTGAAATGTGACTGATGGATTAGGGGATTTGGTTAATATATCTGCTTGAATTTTAATATGCAGGCAGATAGATTTGAGGAGAAGGGCTTTCCATCTGCTGGTTATCGATAATTTCATTGGAGCTATTATCAAATTAGGCAGATGGATAAGGGAAACTCGGAAATCCATCTGCCGATGTGAATTTATGACGACAGACGGATAAAGGTAGAGGTGCAATCCATCTGCCGATGTGAATTCATGACGACAGACGGATAAGGGTAGAAGCGCAATCCATCTGCCAGACGTGCTTTATAACGGCAGATGAAAAAGAGGTGCGGCCAAATTATCTGTTTCGTTTTTTCAGACGAGATTGAAAGCTTTTAAGCAGGAGTCAAAAAGACTGCAGCCACACCAAATTTAATATGAAAAGCTAGAAATTGCAGAAAAGGTGTAACCCAATGGGAAGAATTGCGTCCCTATAGGTGAACGGAAATGATCGATCAGATTCCGCGGGAGGTTTTTGTGAGCACGATAGATGAAAGAAAAATAGAAAATAAAGAAGAAGCGCAGCCATCCGATGAAAGCATCATCGAGCGATTCTTCGCGCGAATCGAAGAGGCCATCGGAGATCTGCAGCAGAAGTATGGGAAGTACTGCTTCACGATCGGCTTTCATATCCTGGCGGACGAGAGCGACACCGAGGAGTGCCTGAATGACACTTGGCTTCGGACCTGGAATTCGATTCCACCGGAGCGCCCTCAGTGCCTCAAGTCCTATGTCGGCTGTATCACCAGAAATCTCGCCATCAATATGTATCGGCGCGACACAGCGAAAAAACGCGAGGGCTCCCGCTACAATGTGGCGCTTGACGAGCTCACGGATTGTATGGTGCCGTCAAAGGACAATGTTTCCGAATCTGTCGACCATAAAGCACTTTCAGAAGTGATCAATGCTTACCTTTCGACACTCCCCGAGGAGAAACGAAATATCTTCGTGCGCAGGTATTTCTATATGGACTCGATCGAAGAAATCTGCGACCGATACGGTAGAAATGAAAGCTTCATAAAGGTGAACCTCCATCGCATGCGGGAGGGACTCCGAAAGGAGCTTCTGAAATCGGATATAATTGTTTAAGGAAGGGATGAGATAGATGAATTATCCATATGAAGCGAACGAAGAGGTCCGTCTGGCCGGGTGCAGTGGCGGCGGCACTTGTGCTGATGATCATTCTGCCGAACACTGGCGCCGGTGTAGCACGGGCGACACAGGGCCTGCCGGTTGTGGGTGCCTTCTTCCAGGCCGTGACCATCCGGAATTATCATTATGATGACGGGAACCATACGGCGGATGTCGATGTGCCGGAGATGGCGATGTTTTCCGCCAATGATGGAACGAATATCGGCGATGAAACGGATGTTGCCGTCGCAGGTGCTTATGATGCGGATTCTGCTCCCGTGGCTGGTGTTTATAACAATGAAGCCAGTGAAAACATAATGGATGGAGCAGCTATAGATGGAGCAGCTATGGATGGCGCTGTAGCAGGCGTTTATGATGCAGATTCCGATACGGCGGCAAGTGCCAATAGTGGTGATGCTGCAGTGGAAGGCTCGCAGGATGGACAATCAGAGGAGATGATGCTGGGTGCTGTAACCCCGGGAGCTTCCTCACAGGAGCAGAATCTGAAGGCAGCGAATAAGTCTATCACGAATATCACCGCGGATATGCAGGCGACGACAGACCGGCTAATCAGCGAGTTCAAGGAGAGTCTGAAGTCCGAAGGCTATGGTTCCCTCGATGTAAAGACAGTGACAGTGACAGATACAGACAAATGGTATTCGATTTGCCTTGAAGCTTTCATGGAAAACGCAGACAGCTACACGGAGAGACATTACTATACGATCGACCGGACGACGGGTAAGCAGATGCACTTAAAGGATCTCTTCCCGACCGGCGATTATGTAAAGGTATTGTCTGATGATATCAAGAAGGAAATGAAGGCACGTGAAGCCGCAGACAGCAGCATCACCTACTTCCTCGATTCTGACATGCCGGAGGATGATTTCAAATCAATCGATGCCGATCAGGAATTCTACATCGATGCGGACGAAAACCTCGTGATCTCGATGGGTCAGGGCAATGTTGCACCGATGTACATGGGTGAGCAGACCTTCAGCTTCCCGCTGAAAGAGGTGCAGGCAGTAATCGAAAAAGATCGTTGACAAAAAATGATGTATTGCGTACAATCTAATTGTAAACAAAATTAAAAGCACCGAGGAGGTTTGATATGGCGACAATCTATGATTACACATTACCGAAGCCGGATGGCTCTGAGGTTTCGATGGCTGATTTCAAGGGAAAGGTAATGCTTATCGTAAACACAGCGACGGGCTGCGGGTTCACACCGCATTATAAGCCGCTTGAGGAGATGTATGAGAAGTATCATGGGCAGGGACTTGAGATCATCGATGTGCCGTGCAACCAGTTTGCAGGACAGACGCCGGGTACGGATGAGGAAATTCACGAGTTCTGCCAGCTCAAGTACAACACACGGTTCCCGCAGTATAAGAAAAGTGAAGTAAACGGTGAGGGAGCATTGCCGCTTTACAAATATCTCAAGAGTCAGAAGAGCTTCGAGGGCTTCGGCAAGGGTCCGACGGCGCTCATGATGAGTGCGATGCTTACAAAGATCGACAAGGATTATAAGAACAATCCGGAGATCAAGTGGAATTTCACGAAGTTTCTTGTCGACCGGGACGGCAATGTCGTAGCACGCTTTGAGCCGACGCATGACATGAAGGATGTCGAGAAGCAGGTAGCAGCACTGCTGTAAGGCATGGTATGAATACTTACTGGCGTTGCAATGCTGAGTTATCGTGACATACTGATATTTCTGATGATGTAGGTTTGTATATAGCTGGATAGATGTGTGATGCATCTATCCGGCTTTTCTTTTAGTGACTTTAGTCCATATCATCAGGGATGCTTTTCCTCTGATGATACAAAAAAACCACACACTTTAGGAGTGGTGGCGATTGTTTATAATGGGTTTTATGGTATGATGCATTTAATAAAAAGGAAATTAGATGAAGTGGAGGTACAGTATGGCGGTAAAGAAGGTTCTGGTGTATCAGTCGAAAGACGAACAGGATTGGGAAAAAGCCAAGGGAATTTTGGCTGAAGGAGGCATAGGCTTCCATGACTGGGCATCAGAAGAGGTCGGTGCCTGCGGGTGCGGCGCGAAGCTGGACATCCGGAAGTTCGGACGGAAGGAGCCGATTCCGACGAGAATTTTTCATATCGAGGTGGAGCCGGTGGACGGAGATGCAGCGAAGAAGCTTCTGAAGGGCACCGTGAAGCCGGTACTGTCGTACGGGTATAATTTTTAAGCACGCATATGAAGTGTTGAATCATGACATTTCAGGGAGTATGAAAATATGAAACGAAAGAGAGCGGCAACTTTAAGAATAATGGCGGTCATGGCATCGGCTATGCTGGGTTCAAGCTTCTACATTTTCACAACATATGCTGCGACCATCCGGCATGGTGTAGCGGCGGCCGTACATGCTGAAAACGGATTTGGCCCCGGCTATGTGACTGTATCCGAGGAAGCTCAAACCTCAGCTGCTTCAGGAGATACAACATCTACTTATGCCGTCAATGATCATAAGACTGTCAATGCAAACGCGGCGAGCGAATCCTCGATTGACAATGTTGCAAGTCTCTCAACAACTGACACAATCAACGATGCCTATAAAACTGTTGTCACGACTACAAGTGAAATTGGTAATGACAAGACGGTTACGGACTTCGACGGCAGCTATGACTACACCACACCGGTGAAATCGGATGACGAAGCCTGGGCAGATCTTCAGAAGGCGCCCGCGGGCGGCGGCAACAAGGGCGGCTGGGGTAACTCCTACAGCGGTGCGAATTCCATCCCGCTTGGTAATATCGATGAGGCGACAATGCATACCTACAGCGGCTATTCACGTTCGTCTGACACCACCTCGAAGGTCATCTATCTCACCTTCGATGAAGGCTATGAAAATGGCTACACACCGACATTCCTTGATGTACTAAAAAAACATGGCATCCATGGAACGTTTTTCGTGACCGGCTCTTATCTAAAATCTCAGCCTGACCTTGTGAAGAGGATGGTCGCAGAAGGACATATCGTCGGCAATCACACGATGAAGCATCCATCCATGGCGACAATCACAACGCATGAAGCCTTCTGGAACCAGCTCAAATCAAATTCTGATCTCTTTTATCAGACGACCGGCTATCAGATGCCACGCTTTTATCGTCCGCCGGAGGGCTCTGTCAGCACAGCACAGCTACAGGAAGCCCAGGCCATGGGCTATCGGACGATTCTCTGGAGTGTCGCCCATCTCGACTGGAACGTGAAGAAGCAGCCGTCCCGGGAGACAGCCCTGGCTACGCTAAACCGGCGGATTCACCCCGGCGCCATCGTCCTCCTCCACTGTGTTTCCTCGACCAATGCCTCCATCCTCGACGAACTCCTGACGGGCTGGGAGCAGCAGGGATACACCTTCAGTACACTCGACAAGATTTCATAATGTGACAAATGGGGACGGTTCTCTCTGTCAGCTTTTTACATGTCCAAGGGACATCCAAAAGCTGACAGAGAGAACCGTCCCCATTGTCACATAATATAAAAATATATTAGATAAATATAATATACCCACAGTTCATACCGGAACGAACTTCGCAAAATAGTGCACGTCTTTCTTGGTAAACCGGTTAAATCCCTTATTGCGAAATTTTCGACAAGTGCTAACATGATAGCAGCAATTGGGAATCTTGCATAAAAATGAATGCAAATTCTCAAAAAATCGGTCATTTCCAACAAAAGGGAGGCATTTCTTATGAAAAGAAGAGCTTTATCGGTAGTTCTGAGTGCAGCAACGCTGGTTTCACTGGCAGCCTGCGGAAGCTACAACACACCGACGACCACGACAGCCGCACCGGCAGCGACGACAGCAGCGGCAGCCGCTGAGACAACCGCAGCAGCGGCAGAAGCAAAAGCAGAAACTACAGCTGCAGCGACAGAGGCAGCCGCTCCTGCAGCCGACGCAATCACGATCGTTCTCGGACACTTCGGTGCACCTGGTGAGCCGGTAACCAACGCAGCTGAGACCTTTAAGTCAGAGCTTGAAAAGGCTTCAAACGGCGCTATGACCGTAGAGATTCACCCGAACTCAGAGCTCGGTAACGCAAAGGAAATGGCAGAGCAGACCGCTATCAATGCGATTCAGGCATGCCTCATCTCTCAGGGTTCACTCGATAAGTATGATATTCGTTATGCACTGCCGATTGCACCGTATGTTTTCACATCCTACGAGCAGGCCTACGCTGTAGTTGACGGACCGTTCAATGACTGGGTAAGCGATGGCACTCTTGAGAGCAAGGGACTCCACAATATTGGTCCTTGGGACTATGGTTTCAGATGCCTCACGAACTCAAAACGTGAGGTTAAGGCTCCGGAGGATGTAAAGGGCCTCAAGATCCGTACGCCGAACGAGGTACAGAAGGTTGCCTGCTTCGAAGCACTCGGCGCAGACGTACAGCAGATTGCATTTAACGAGCTCATCACCGCTCTTAAGCAGGGCACTGTAGATGGCCAGGAGAACCCGCTTTCTACAATCTATAACAACAAGATGTGGGAAGCAAATCAGAAGTATCTGACACTTGACCGTCACACCTGGGAGGCTGTTAACCTGACCGTTTCAAACGATTTCTGGGAAGGTCTCACGGATGAGCAGAAGGGCTGGGTAACCTCCGCTGCAGACGTTGCGAAGAAGCAGATGCGTGAAGAGGTTCAGAACGGCGAAGCTGATTACATCAAGAAGCTCGGCGAAGCTGGTATGACCGTAACCGAGGTTGATATGGATGCCTTCAAGGCAGCGATGCAGCCGGCATGGGACAAGATCGCAGAGTATGAAGGCTCCAAGGACGATATGGACAAGTTCCTTCAGATGGTAGCTGATACCAAGGTCTAATGCCTACACCAGCGGCTCACCGGTGATAAAAGTCTCCTTCACTGGTGAACAGCATTTTAGAGCATCATGCACTGCATGATGCTCTATCTATATCAAACTTCCTTATAGAAAGGTTACGTTTATGGTTGCGTTTATCGTAGTTGTAGTGCTGATCGGACTCATGCTGATCGGCGTGCCGGTATGTATCGCCATGGGCATCACCAGTGCGGGTATCTTCTCGGCACTTGGTTATTCGAAGATTCTCGCAGTTATGGCACAGAGAATCTATAATGGTACCACCGGTTTCACGATGCTGGCGATTCCTTTCTTTATTCTCGCCGGCAATCTCATGAATACTGGCGGTATCACGGACAGAATCTTTAACTTCGCACAGGCGTGTGTCGGACACTGGCCGGGAGGACTTGGCCAGGTAAACATTTTTTCATCGGTTATTTTCTCTGGTATGTCGGGCGCAGCGGTTGCGGATGCAGCGGGTCTCGGTGTCATCGAGATGAAGGCCATGGATGATGCGGGTTATGATCATAGGTTCAGTGCCGGTATCACAGCAGCTTCCTCGACGATCGGTCCGGTTATCCCGCCGTCTATTCCATTTGTCGTTTATTCATCCTGTACTGGTGCGTCCGTTGCGAAGCTTTTCGCGGCCGGCTTCGTTCCCGGTGCCATGATGGCGATTGCGATGGCGATTGCGGTTTATATCACTTCCGTCCGGAAGCATTTCCCGGTACAGCCGAAGATGCCATGGAAGACAAGAGGCAAATATTTCCTTGAAGCCATCCCTTCCTTACTTACTGTAGTCATTATCATCGGTGGTATCTGGGGCGGCCTTTTCACACCGACCGAGGCAGCCATCGTCGCGACCTTCTATGCACTGTTCCTTTCGGGTATCGTATATAAGTCGCTGACCTGGAAGAGCCTCATGAAGATCATCTATGATTCGATCATCACGAGCTGTAAGACGCTGTTCATCATTGCGATTGCAAACTTCCTTGCATACTTCTTGATTCATCAGAAGGTGCCGAATCAGATCATCACAGGACTTCTCGGTATCACGAATAACCCGTATATCCTGATTCTCCTGATCATCTTCGTGTTGTTTATCCTCGGCATGTTCATGGAAGGCACGGCCGTCATCCTGATCTGCGCACCGATCTTCCTGCCGATCATCGATGCAATCGGTATGGACTATATCCAGTTCGGTGTCATCATGATCTTGGCTTCAATGATCGGTCTTCTGACTCCGCCGGTTGGTATGAGTCTGTATGCCGTATCAAGTATCACCAATGTCTCCCTGATTGACCTCTCGAAGGAGGTTATTCCGTATGTCATTGGTATCACAGTGGTTCTGCTTCTCTGCGCATTTATCCCGGCGTTTTCCATGACGCTGCCGGCGCTGATCTAAGGAGGTGCGGTTATGTTTAAGAAAATTGATAAGGTTATCGCACCGATCCTTCAGTTTATCGTGATGTTCTGCTGTATCGGGATCGCAATCATCCTGTTCATCCGTGTCATCATTCGCTTTACCCCGCTGACGATCGAGCTTAGCTGGACCGATGAGGTCGTCGAATGGATGATGGCCTGGATGATCTTCACCGCGTCGACACTGATTTTCCGAGATCATTCACATTTCCAGGTAGATCTCCTTGTGAAGAAGCTCGAGGGCAAGAAAGCCGGTGTATTTTTTCGGATGCTCATCACGATTCTAAGCATCATATTCATCGCATCGCTGTTTTATTATGGCGTTCTCATGGTGAAGAGTACGGATCAGTTCTCACCGATCATGAAGGTACCGACGAAATTCCCGTACTCCAGCATCCCGATCAACTGCGCGCTGATGCTGTTCTATCTCTGCCACGATTTCATCCTCGAGTGCGGAGAGCTGAAGAAATAAAAGTTATAGGACATAGAAAAAAGAGGCATTCCGATTTTTATCGCCGGATGCCTCTTTTGTGCTATGATAATGCAGACGATTCGAAAAATTTCAGCAAAGCAGGAGACTTTGAAAGGTCTCCTGAACCATTAAAATTCGTAGTCTACGGCGATACGGTCAGTCATCTTGCCCTTCATGGAGTTCTTCATCGCGACATGTTCCGGATGATTGGCATACGTGTTGAGATCAGCTTCATTTGCAAAAATACCATCGAGCACGAGCTGATAGGCTCCGCCGTTTGTGTTGAGTCCGACCTTCAGATCCTTCACCTCCGGAATGATCTCGCGAAGATGATCGGTATCCTTTTTGAATTCTTCAAACGTAGCCTTCTTGGCGGCATCATCGCCGGCTAATTTCCAGATTACAATATGCTTGATCATACATGCCTCCTTTTTACACTGCCCTAAACATTTTTTACATGCAGTTCTCTTACTAGTTTTAGCATGCCATTCGCAAATTTCAATCGTATCGTTTCCGAAATTTTTAACTTTCTATGCTACAATGCTTACAGAATCGTAAAAAGATAAATCATCATCATTCAAAAGGAAAGAGGTTCAGTTATGCAATATAAGTCTTTCGGTAAAACAGGTCTTCAGGTTTCTACACTTTGCCTCGGTACCTGGGGTATCGGCGGTGCCGGCTGGGATTATAACACGGATGAGACGAAGCTGGATGCTATTAAGGCAGCAAAGGAAAATGGCATCAATATCTTCGATACGGCACCGGCTTACAATGGTGGTGCAGCCGAGCTACTTCTCGGGGATGCGCTGGAGTGTATGCATTGCCGCAAGGATGTGATCATTTCGACAAAATGTGGCAATGAATTTATCGACGGGCAGTACGTGCAGAGCGGAAAGCGGGAGAAAATACTTGCGGAGTGCGATGAGTCGCTGAAAAACCTCCGGACGGACTATATCGATCTCTATATTCTGCATTGGCCGCAGAAGGATGCCTCACCGGAGGAGACATTAAGTGCGATGATGGAGCTCAAAAAGGCAGGTAAGGTGCGGTTCCTCGGGCTTTCAAATCATAGCATCGCACAGATCGAGGAAGCGGAAAAGTATGCGGATATCGATTTTATCCAGGTGCAGTATTCGATGCTGATCCGAGAGCATGAAGAGGAGATGAAGTTTGCGAAGGCGCATGGCATGGGCGTCATGGGCTATGGAATCCTCGGCGGCGGCATGCTGAGCGGTCGCTATCGGACGCTGAAAACCTATGAGACGATGGATAACCGGAACCGCTTCTATAAATTCTTCCACGAGCCAGGCTGGTCGAAGGCGCAGGCGCTTCTGGCCGTACTGGATCGGGTTGCAGCGGAGAGAAATGTGCCCGTATCAGAGGTTGCAGTCAACTGGACAATTCAGAAGCCGTTTGTTTCGACAGCTTTGTTCGGGACACAGCATCGGGAACGGGTTATCGAGAATGTTAATGCACTAGACTGGGCGCTCACTGATGCTGATATTCAGAAGATTGATGCCGCAATCAATGAAATATTTGAGAATTAAGATTTTCGAAGCATAGTATATTGAGCTTCTGCACAAATCCTATGCCGCAGCAAAGAAGTTGATAAATCATATAAAATTGTCATCAATATATGGATGCAAATAATAGATGGAGGAACCGGTATGTTCAGACCGATGCGAAGATTTAAACAACAGGTCAGTGAAGAGGAGTGCATCAAGATTCTGCAGGAAGAACTACGTGGTGTTTTAGCTGTTCACGGCGAAAATGATTATCCGTATTGCTTTCCAATCAATTTTTACTATGACGAAGCAATCGGGAAAATCTACTTTCACGGCGCAAGAGAAGGTCATAAGGTTGATGCTATCAAAAAGAATAATCATGTCTGCTTCACCGTCATGAATCAGGGCTTCAAGAAGGAGAATGACTGGGCGTATTCCGTGATCAGTGTAATTATTTTCGGAAGAGTTGAGGATGTGATAGAACCTGAAGAGAAGAATCGATCTTTACAGGCACTGGCGGAAAAATACTATCCATCCAAAGAAGCCGCCACGAAAGAAGTTTTGAAGGATGGAAATCGAGCTAATGTCATAGCACTGGTAATCGATCACATGACTGGCAAACTCGTGCATGAAGCATAATTGTTTTGGAGTATTTTTGAATTAATATGGGAAAGAAAATTGTGCTTGATTGGCGCCCTTATATTGATTGTCAATTTATCGAAGGCGCTGAAAAAGATGAAGAAAAGGGAATCACCAGTAACGCATGGGTCAGTGAGGATGGTTTATCCGGAAAGTTGTCTTATCTGAATAAATACTTTGCGAGTGTATCGCTGCCAGAAACTTATTTGGAAGTAAAAGAAGGGAATTTTTATCATCCGTATACCTGGTATGGATTTACCTATCCATTTCGCTTTAAATGCACTTGTAAAAGAGGCTCCGATGGATATCCTTGCCGGCATGTTACATGTCTCTTACTGCATCTCGAAAAGCTTCATGGAGGCCCTTTTATTTTCGAGGAAACGCAGGAAGAAGAACAATACGAAAAAGAAAAGGCTGAGAAAGAAGCTGAGGAAAGACGTCAGGAAGAGCTTCGTGAAAAATTGAAAAACGATATTCATCCGATTGAGGATTATACCGGGATACCGAATCCTTCACTGAATCTGTATTTTGACTTACACCATATGGTGCAGAATTATAAAACCAACGCTTACGAAATAAAAAAAGCGAATGATATTGCGAATAAATCCTTTTCCTGGGCTAAATTTAAAATTATTTATTCATCAGATGGACATCAGCATTTGCGAGCGGAAGCCAATGTTCAGAATAATGAAGTTTCATTTGAACTTTCGCAAAATGAGCTTTCACAATGTCATTGTTCCTGCGGACATACTTTAGATGGCAAAAAGCGTATGTCATATTTTACTTCAAATGGGAAAACCGATGAAACTTTTTTCTGTAATCATGCTTTGATAGTCTGGAAAAAAATAATTCATAGAATTGAAGAAGAGAATCCCGGTGATGAAACAAGTTCAAGCGGTGATAAGTTTCTTTCTCTTTTCGCCAAGGAAAGCCTGCATACAGATGAAGTCCCTGAAGCTGAGGATGAGGCTATTATTTTAAATAAAAACATAGATTTATATCCCAGAATCGTAGATGAGGGTGATGCTGGTCTCTGCCTGGGCTTTTTGATTCGGCGACAAGGTGAAAAAGACTATGTGATGAAGAATACGCTCCATCTTCCGGATGCCATTGAGAACAAGAATATTTTCACTCTCACCAAAAGATTTTCTATCGATTTTTCAAAAGAACAACTGACGGATGCTTCACAGGTTTGGCTCGAAATCATTGAACGTGTACAAGAAGAATATTCAACACGAAGAAACAGAGTCTCATGGAACCGTCCCGCTCCAGTCATGATTGGTGAAAACATTATTCTGAAAAATTCTTTGCTGGATCGTGTTTATAATCTACTTAAAGGGCAGGAGGTTCCATACCTTACAGAAAATGAAATTCGAAGCATCTATTTTCAGCATAAAAAGGTGACTATTTATGTGAAGATCGCACCGGAGGAGAAAGCTCATGTGCTACAGGCTGTAACTGTCACAGGAAATCTTCCTCGTATCTTAAAAGGTAGGGAAAGTCAGTATATGGTCACTGACAATGTGATTAGCCGGATTGAAGCAGATGATAGGAAAGCTTTGGCCCCGTATCAACAGCTTTTCGGAAATACTGATTTCTTTACTGTTCGCATCGGAACGAAGCATCTTGCAGACCTCTACTATCGGATTCTTCCGGCAATGCGGGAATCAGGCAATGTTGAGCTCTCAGATCAAACCGGCGATCTGGCAAATGATTACCTGCCGGCAGAAGCACAATTTACATTCTTTCTGGACCTCGAGGATGATATCATCACCTGTCGTGGTGAAGTAAAGATGGGTGATGCAGTCCATACACTCCTTCAGCATGCGAAGGCAGATCCTTCAACAGACTATCGACAGGAGGATAGAATCGCAGACGAGGTTGCGAAATTCTTCCCGAAATTCAATGCAGAGAAATCGAGATTTGAGAATAAAAATAATGATACGATCCTTCCATGGATTCTTTTATATGGTGTCAATACGCTCTCCCGTTATGGTGTGGTAAAGGGGAGCGATCGGTTTCAAAATATCCATATCAAAAGATTTGAGCCGCCAAGAGTTTCCATTTCTTTGTCCTCTGGTCTTCTTGATCTGTCGATCAAAACAAAGGATATCGATGAAGAGGAGCTGCTTGATATTCTGAACAGCTATAAGCAAAGAAAAAAATGGCATCGATTGAGAAGCGGAGACTATGTTTCGCTGGAGGATAGTAAAAACAGCCTTGATGAATTTACCGGTTTTACCGATGCCCTCGGAGTGTCTCCGAAGGAAGCATTGGAAGGAACTATAGAAATACCGAGGTATCGGGCGGTTTATATCGATAAGTTGCTGGAGGAGCATGATCAGTTAGCAGCTTCGCGGGATCGGGCATTTAAGTCATTGATTCGTTCGTTCCGAACAATACAGGATGCCGATTACGAGGTGCCAAAGGAGGTTTCTGATATACTAAGGCCATATCAGCTTTATGGCTACCGATGGCTTCGTACGCTTGAAGCAAACGGCTTCGGCGGAATCCTTGCGGATGAAATGGGTCTTGGTAAAACACTTCAGATGCTGAGCACCTTGCTTGGCATGAAGCAGGACGGAGAGAAAAAGCCGAGTCTTATTATTTGCCCGGCATCACTCGTTTATAACTGGAAGGAAGAGGCAAAAAAATTCACTCCTTCTCTTTCAACGACGATTCTTGCCGGCACAAAATCAGAGCGAAGACAGCTGATGGAAGCATTAAAGGAAGGGGCCGGCACGGATGTATATATAACATCCTACGACACCTTGAAACGAGATGTGGTTTTATATGATAATGTTTCCTTCGCTGCGATCGTGCTGGATGAGGCACAGTTTGCCAAAAACCAAAATGCTCAAGTCACGAAGGCGATCAAAACGCTGAAGGCAAGCGCACGATTTGCTTTGACAGGAACACCGATCGAGAACAGACTTTCTGAGCTCTGGAGCATTTTTGATTTTCTGATGCCTGGTTTTCTCTATACGGCATCAGAATTTAGAGAAAGGTTTGAGACACCAATCATGAAGAATAACGATGCATCGGCTAAGGAAATTCTCTCAAAAATGACAAAGCCGTTTATTCTGCGTCGTAAAAAGGAGGAGGTACTGAAGGATCTTCCGGAAAAGCTGGAGGAGGTGCAGACTGCTGTATTTTCCGAAGAACAGCAGAAGCTTTATGATGCTGAGGTTGTTCGTATTAAGCGGCTTATTGCAGAGAAAACTGACAATTCGGGAGAAAGCCGCTTTAAGATTCTTGCTGGTATCACCCGTCTTCGGGAAATCTGCTGTGATCCATCGCTTTTATTTGAGAATTATACAGGGGAAAGTGCAAAGCGGGAAGCTTGTCTGGAACTGATTGAACGTGCCATTGATGGCGGACACAGGATGCTTCTTTTCTCGCAGTTTACATCGATGCTTGATCTTCTTAAACAAGATCTTGACGATCGAAACATAAGGTATTATGAAATTACAGGGGCGACGGATAAAAAGCTTCGCTTGGAGCTTGTGGATAAATTCAACACAGATGATACACCAGTATTTTTAATCTCGCTTCGAGCAGGTGGAACTGGCCTTAATCTGACCGGTGCGGATGTTGTCATTCATTATGATCCGTGGTGGAATGTTGCTGTCATGAACCAGGCAACTGACCGGGCACATCGTATCGGACAAACCAAAAAGGTCAATGTCGTAAAGCTGGTCGCATCCGGTACAATTGAAGAGAAAATCATGAATCTGCAAAAAGCGAAGGCAGACCTTGCCGATGAAATTCTGTCCGGGAAGGGAGAGTCCCTGGCAGCGTTATCAGACGATGAGATTCTTTCAATACTGAATTAGGCCAATTGAAAGCAGGATTCTAATATCAAAAAACACATATAACCCAAGTATTTAAGGAGAACTATGAACGAAGCACAAAAGAAAAATCTAGAACTCATAATGACTACACTTGCCGCATCGCGACAGTTTGATCATGCTGCGAAGATTGTGAATTTCGACCAGGAGACGATCTGCCCGCCGAAGGGGATGGCGGATCAGGGCGAAGTGCTCGCGATGCTCGAGAACCAGTCCTTTCGACTTACGAAGGAACCACAGTTTACAGCGGCGGTGGAGGCATTGTATCAAGAAAAAGAGGACCTTGATCCGCTGGACAGGGCGTTGATAAAACATCTTCATCGGGACTATAGCAAGTCAAAGAATATTACACCGGATAAGAACTTGGAATTTCAGAAGATTTACAATCAAGGCTTCGTCGACTGGATCAATGCGAAGAAGCATGCAGACTTTTCGCTGTTCGAAAAGTCACTTGCAAAGGTGCGGGATGCAAATCTCGAGGATTTGTCACTACGGGAATATGATGGTGAGAAGCCGAAGACCAAGTATGATGCTTTGTTCGATGACTATGAGGAAGGCATGACCGAGCAGGACCTTGATGCAGCGTTTGGTGCGTTTGCAGAGCGCATGACACCGATGCTTCGGGAGATTAAGACACATGGGAAAAAGATTCGAACGGATTTTCTAACGCGTGAGGTGACGGATGTTCAGCAACAGGAGATGGCGGATTATTTGCTTCATCTTCTTAAATTTGATTTCGAGCGTGGCGCCTGGACCACGACGGAGCATCCCTTTACGGATAATATCGGGAAAGATGATGCCCGCGTGACGACGCATTATTATCCGACGAATTTTCTGTCAAGCATGTTTTCCATCATTCATGAATGTGGCCATGCACTTTTTATGCAGCTGCAGCCGGCGGAGGACTATGATCATGATATCAATGACCTCCAGACGATGGGCATGCACGAATCGGTTTCTCGCTTTTATGAGAACCGTATCGGGCGTTCAAGGGCTTTTATTTCGCTGATCTACCCGAAGTGCTGTGAGATTTTTCCACAGGTTTTCACGGATGTGTCTGAAGAGGAATTCTATGAAGCTGTCAATGTCGTTGAGCCGTCACTAGTACGCACAGAGGCGGATGAGTTTACCTATACCTTTCATATTATCATCCGCTATGAGCTTGAAAAACGGATTGTGAATGGTGAACTCGAAGTAGACAGTGAGCTTCCCGATAAGTGGAACACCCTCTATGAAAAGTATCTCGGTGTGACGCCGGCAAATGACCGCGAGGGTATCCTCCAGGATGTGCACTGGGCATCCGGCTTCGGTTATTTCCCAACCTATGCCATCGGCAATATGTATAACGCGATGTATTATAATCGTATGGCACAGGACCTTAACATTGAAGAAACCATCCGGGCTGGAAGATTTGATATTATCAACAGTTGGATGGCGGAGCACGTCTTCAAGGAAGCAAATCGCCTGGCCCCGAAGGATTGGATTCGTCAGGTAACCGGTCGTGATTTTACACCGGAGGATTTTCTCGCATATCTAGAGAAAAAATACTCTGCACTTTATGAAATATAAAACACAAAATCCGCCTGCAGCTACGACTTCTGTACCTGTAGGCGGATTTTTATGGAGGGTATAAGAGTATACTAAGAAATATCAGTATTTGCAGATGTAGGCATCATTACCCGGCTCATAGGCAAACATCTTCCGGTTTGCATGCGTGAGCTTAAATCTTGCGATAAACTCAGGATCAAAAATCATACGATCCTTGATGATAATATTCTTTACCTGGTTCAGGTTAAAGCCCTGCAGAATAAAGTAAGGCAGACTCTTCGCAAAAATAATATTGTGGTTATCCATGTAATAATGAATGGAATCATCGTCTTTAATGTGTCTAAAATCAAATAAGCTTACGAAGGATTCCTCAAGTTCCAGAAAATTATCCATAAGCACCTCACTTTTAAAAATAATCGAAAATTTGACTTCCTATATGTTATTTATAACATTCGAAAAATACTTACACAACTTCCTATACTTTAACAATTTCTTTCAAATTTATTACGCTTTACGGCGTAGGACAAGATGAAATAGACAAATAAAATAAGCATCTCCAGGAATACGCATATTGGCGTATCCTTCTATAACTTCTTATTCTTAAATGAATTTGCTATACTAACCATATGAAGAAAAAAATTTTGATTATCGCTGGCTGGCTGTTGATT
>OMZX01000089.1 GCA_900315665.1 uncultured Eubacteriales bacterium | reverse complement strand
TCGACACCCCACATGACTTCACTCGGACCGGTAACACCATACTGATCAAGCACCGGCATGATAAGCTCTTCCTTTTTCCCATAAAGCGTTCGGATTTTTCGAAGTGTAGCCAGGTCCGCAGTCACTTTTTCCTTATTCTTCTGTAGAGTGCTAATCTTTAGCCGATTTATGATCTGCTCGAGCGCACTATTCTCCCGTACAAAGTAATCTACCGGATGTCCCTCCGGGATATTTGCAATGCCGGCGTCACTTTTCCGTTTCTCCTCCGACATAACTTCGGCTTCCGTACGCCCGTGGAACAGCGCAGAATGAAGGTCGCAGAGCTTCTGCACCTTTTTCGGATCCGCCCCGTCCCGGATCATGCTCTGCTCCGCATCCATGATGTCATGCACAGAAACGCTCTCGAACTGCGTAATGAAATCCTTCTGCACTGTATCGAAATCTTCGCCATCGGAAAGTCTCGTAAGCAAAGACTTAAGCTTTGCCGCGTTTGTGTCAGCATTGGTATCCGCACCGGTATTCATGTTCGCAGCTTGCGAAAAATCTGTGTATACTCCGGATATTCGGGTCATCCAACTTATAGTAGCCCTGCATATAGCTTTTTCTGCTTGCAAGCCTTACCTTCGGTGACCAGTTGTCGAGATCGCTCGCTTTGTTCACATAGAAGAGACCAGAGATATCATTCATGCCCATATTCTTTAATGTGCCCTTCATCAACACATTCCGGCCGAATTTACCGACTGTATCAAAGACAAGTCTTCCATTTGGAAAATGCTCTGCCATAGCAAGTACCATGCTCCGAATCTGTTCTGTGGTAAAATAATGAAATACACCTGCTGCAAAAAGCACCGTCCCGTGACTTGCATCAATCATTTCCATCCAGGAAAAATCATTCAGGTCACAAGCAAGATTCTGCTCTCTATCTCCTGCCGGAATAATATCATCTCGTAGTTTTATCACATCTGGAAAATCCAAATTATAGATATGACACAAGCCATTGTCGGTGCTTCTTCCTGCCATATTGAGACCGCACCCTAAATTCACGACTGCTGCTTCAGGGTGGGATTTTAGATAATCTGTGATCTCCCACATCATATCCTTCTCCCGCATGGCTCCCTCGAGACCACCAAATTGATAGATCGCACCGCTTTCCTTTTCTTTAAACTTAGTAAAATCATAATCAATCCGATTACAAATCATTCCGGCATATTTATCCTGATACAGCGTCGGAAACTGTTCTGCGCAGAGCTTTCTCGCATAAAGTGGCAGAACCAGCGTTTCCTGTACACTTCCTTTTTCGATGTGAAGCTTTCCTGTTTTATTCATTACCTCCTCCATAACAGGCCTCGATGTTTTTTATCAGCGGTGTAAGCATTGCCCGAAAGTATCCTTTAAATCCTTTATTAATATTTCCGTTTTGGATTCTTCGGAAACCAGCCTTTCTCTACTCTCTTTTCCTGTTGATACAGCTCCTGAATACTCCAGAAGCAGCTTGCTGCGATCACAGCAAAAATTGAACTAAGCAAAATCGACTTCACAAACAGAGATATTACTAGAAAAAGAATGCCAGCAATCAAAAAGACATACCAAATTCGCTTTGAAAAATAATACTCTGTCCAAATGACAATGGGATGGAAGATTCCTATGATTGCAAAAGCTACAATGGCCAAAACCACACCGGTAAAATTCATCTTGTTCTCCTGATTAGTCATTTATACTTGTAGGTAACAGATAACTCTTTGTGGGAATATATATTTATACCTCTGCCAAAGTCCCACACACATATTGCTGATAGGCAGCATTCGGGCCGCCATCGAAGAAATACATATGGACACCTGATTTTTTCAGAGTTCCCATCGTTTTCGGGGAAAATGTTCTTGCGATGACCGCATCTACCGTAAGGTCATGAAGCAGCTTTAGGATTTCGTCCTCCGAAACCCCACCTAAATTTAAAATCTGTTTCTGAACTTTCTTCCCGTCCCGCACGATTGTAAGCGTAAATGCCTCCGCCTGTTCAAAACGCGGAACCTTTCCCTGCCTGTCATCTGCTATTGCAAGTAATATATCTTTATCTTCCTTGACTAATTCAATCTTTTGCTCTTTTTTTGATTTAAAGTTTTTCGAATAAATCTATAATTATCGAGTTAGATGAATCTAATTTCATCTATTTTATTTAGGACTTGTTATTTTAAAAATTTTCAGGAAAGAGGCTTCTATGGGAAACGCAATTATCATTTTGGTCATTCTTGTCATTGCCGCATTTGGTGCACACTGGGGCATGAAGCATTACAAAAACGAAGATCATATGAGCTAAAGATGAAATCCGTTGCATCTGCAAATTTTGTTGCAAATGCAACGGATTTTTCATCTAATTCCACTATACTCAAGATGTAAGAAACAAAGGAAAGTATAAGATACTCGTTGTCAAAGGGCTTAAGTTATGCTATATGTTATATAAATCTAACTATAGTATAGTTAATGACTAGGTTTTGTGAATCTATGGAGGCGATATCATGAGAAAACATCTTAGTATTGAAAAGGTCATCGGTCGTGAGATTATCGATTCCCGCGGCAATCCAACGGTTGAAGCAGAGGTCATCCTGTCCGATGGTACGGTCGGAAGAGGTGCGGCGCCAAGTGGTGCTTCCACCGGTGAGTTCGAGGCACTTGAGCTTCGTGACGATGATAAATCAAAGTTCGGCGGAAAGGGCGTCTCAAAGGCAGTCGCTAATGTTAACGGTCCAATCAATGATGCCATCCGCGGTCTCGATCCGCAGGACGTTTATGCAGTAGACCAGGCAATGTTTAAGGCAGATGGTACGAAGACGAAGTCTAACCTCGGTGCTAATGCGATCCTGGCCGTCAGCATTGCCAGTGCAAAGGCAGCGGCCGAATCACTCGGTATCCCGCTCTACCGGTTCCTCGGCGGTGCGAATGGCAATGTGCTTCCAGTACCGATGATGAACATCCTGAATGGCGGAGTACATGCTTCCAATACTGTCGATACCCAGGAGTTTATGATCATGCCGGTCGGTGCACCTAGCTTTCATGAAGCACTTCGCTGGTCGACAGAAGTTTACCATGCACTGCAGAAGAATCTGAAAGCTGAGGGCAATACCATTGCTGTCGGCGATGAAGGTGGGTTTGCACCGAACCTGAAGGATGATGAGGATACCATCCAGCATATCCTGAAGGCAATCGAAGATGCAGGTTACAAGCCGGGCGAGGATTTCGTCCTTGCGATGGATGCTGCAAGCTCCGAGTGGAAGAGCGAAAAGGGCATCGGCTTCTATCATCAGCCGAAGTCCGGTAAGGACTTTACCTCTGATGAGCTGATCGCGCACTGGAAGGAGCTTGTTGAGAAATATCCGATCTGGTCCATCGAGGACGGTCTCGATGAAGAAGACTGGGAGGGCTGGAAGAAGCTCACGAAGGAGCTCGGCGGTAAGGTTCAGCTCGTCGGCGATGACCTCTTCGTCACAAATACAGAACGCCTTTCGAAGGGAATCAGTCTTGGCGCAGGAAACTCCATCCTCATCAAGCTTAACCAGATCGGCTCCGTTTCCGAGACGATGGATGCCATCAAGATGGCACACAAGGCCGGCTACACGGCGATCACATCGCACCGTTCCGGTGAGACCGAAGACACAACCATTGCAGACCTTGCAGTAGCACTCAACACGAGACAGATCAAGACCGGTGCACCAGCAAGATCCGAGCGTGTCGCGAAGTACAATCAGCTCCTTCGTATCGAAGAAGAGCTTGGCACAAATGCCGTATATCCGGGCAAGGAAGCCTTTAACAGAAAAGTCTGAACAAAAGATTAAGCAAGGCACGGCGCTGATGACAGCCCCGTGCCTTTTATCATGTCTTCTTATATCTCCCGGATAATCGCATCGACAAGCTTCGTGAATTTGTCCTTCGCCTTTTCAGCATTTTCGAGAACTTCTTCATGCTTTAAGGGAACATCATTGATGCCGGCAGCCATGTTCGTGATGCAGGAAATGCCGATCACATTCATACCGGCATGATGCGCGACGATTGCCTCCGGGACGGTAGACATACCGCAGGCATCGGCGCCTAGAATTCGAAACGCACGAATCTCCGCCGGCGTCTCGAAGCTCGGACCACTATAAAAAATGTAGACACCTTCCTTAAGCGGTATATCCAGCTTAGCGGCTAAGACCTTCACCTTATCCCGCAGCGAGCTTGTATAAAGTGCCGCCATCTCCGGAAAGCGCGTACCGAACTCGTCAAGATTCAGTCCGATAAGAGGATTCTGCCCCGAGAAGTTGATATGATCATTGATCAGCATCAAATCCCCCGGATGGTAGCTCAGGTTAATGCCTCCACATGCGTTTGTAAGAAGAACTGTTTTGACTCCGAGAAGCTTCATGACGCGAATCGGAATCGTGATCTCCGCCTGGGTGCCACCTTCATAATAGTGAACACGGCCGTGCAGTGCCATAACAGACTTGCCATGATAGCTTCCGATCGTCACCATCCCGCTGTGCCCTTCTACTGTCGGCACCGGGAAACCAGGAATCTCAGCGAAAGGAATATTTACCGCATCCGAAAAATCCTCACAGAAATCGCCGAGCCCACTGCCAAGTACGATACCGAGTGTCGGCTTGCCCTTGATTTTTCCTTCGATATATTCTGCTGATGTGTGAATTCTCTCGCTGATCTTTTGTATCTCTTCCTTCGTCATGATGTACTCCCTTCTTCTGCATCCAGATTTCTCTGGTAGAAGTCCATATTATAGATTATTATTGTTATTGTTCTTATTGTACCAAGTCGCTTACGCGACGGCTAGCGTTACTTTACGCTTAAACCTTTCAGTTTTCACCAAAAGATTGTATTTCTAAAATTCAAAAAAAGAG
>OMZX01000090.1 GCA_900315665.1 uncultured Eubacteriales bacterium | reverse complement strand
TTCGTCGAAAGCTCATTGCCATGAAACATCTTAAGTTCCCAGTCGACCTTGCCGACCCAGGTCACCTTATCTGTAATCTTCTTACCCACGATAACCCTCCAATGTATAAAAAACTGTTACTGCCTCATTATACTATATTATTTTAAATCTTTAATGTCTTTTTTGAAGCATCTTCAGTGACCGGAATTTTTCATATCATCCTCCATGAAATACCCGGAAGTCGCGAACATCTCACGCTCATCATCCCAGGAAATCCGCTTCATACGGATGTGCAGATGCTTGTCACCAACCGGACTAAACTTCGTCACGGTATCCTCGGTTTTTCCACTTGCATCCATAATCTCCATATAAAATATTCTCGCCGGATCTCCCTCCTGATTGATGCAGGTGATAAAATGCTCCATTCCTGCATAGAACTTACCCATAACCTGCATCCAGCGATCATTTGCGAACAACGAGCGAATGCTTCCATCAGCCTCCCGCTCGAGGATCGTGACAGACAGCTTGTCAGTGGCTACGCCGCCGAGTTCTGCTGTCGGATTCGACAGGAAATCGATAAGACCGGCTCTGTCATAATACTTGTTCTCCGTTTCCGGTTCATAGCCATATTTACCGGATTTCACGAGCGCGATCATCTCATCCATCGGAACAGGCTTCGAGATAAGATAACCCTGAATCTGCTCACAGCCTGCGTTCCGAAGAAAATCATACATTTCCTGCGTCTCGACGCCTTCGCAGAGCGTATGGATCTTCAGGCGCTTCGCCATATCGATGATGGACTGGAGCATCGTTTTCGTCCGTGGATTTGTATCGAAGCTCCGAAGAAAGCCCATATCGATCTTCAGAAGATCAAAGGAATAGTCCTGGAGATTTCGAAGTGATGCGAAATCAGAGCCGAAATCATCCATCCAGACTTCATAGCCAGCCTCTCTGAATTTCCGGATGGCCTCCTTCAGCGTCTCTGCATCCTGCGCCAGTGAAGACTCTGTGATTTCTATCTTCAGATACGAAGGAGAAACATGGTACTGATCCCGCAAGCGTTCTACCTCAGAGAAGATATCACAGGACTGGAAATCGACACGAGACAAGTTCACAGATACAGGCTGAATTTTGATGCTCTCCTCTGCGAACTCATGAAGCTTCCGACAAACTTGCTCAATGATGCAGAGGTCAAGCTTTGCAATCCTGTGCGTCTTTTCGAGCACCGGCACAAAAACAGCCGGGCTCAGCACGCCCTGCTCCGGATCTACCCACCTTGCCAATGCCTCACTTCCGCAGATCCTACTGGTGAGGCTCCGCACCTGCGGCTGATAATACGGCTGAATCCAGCCCTTCTCGACAGCCTCATCAAAATGCATCAGCACATAATCACGATTCTCGTAATAATGCTCTACCTCGCCATTGTAAACCTGGCAGGCAATGGAATGATTTTCACGAATGTAGCTCTTCGCCTTTCTCGCACGGTCAACCAGCGCCACTGCTGACTGCGAAGAATCCGTCATATAACAGATACCCGCCTGCAGATTCACATACTGATCACGTGCAGCGGTATGCACAAGCTGGTCAGCCTTCACGGCTCTCTGCTCGGCATCCCGTACCGTCGTGATGACAGCAAAGTGATCCTCTGTGTAGCGACAGACAAGATCGCCTGGAAATTGATCACTGATCGTATCACCACAGAGCTTCAGAAGCTCATTGCCCTCTTCATAGCCGAAGCGGTCATTGAACATGTGCATACCGAGTACATCGAAGAACAGTACTGCGGGTTTTCTACCAGCCCGAAGCAGACTTTTCAGCGTTTCGTCTGCAGCATTGTTATAATAATTTGCATTCGGAAGTCCGGTCACCGTATCGCGGAAAAGATCCATGCCACGGTTCTCCGCCTCCTGCGCCCGCTTGTTAATGTACATTCGTTCATCCGCCTGATGAAGAAGCTTACGGAAATTACGTCTGCCCTTCTGCAGCTTGACATAGCCTGCAGCCACAGCCGGCACGCTGCGAAGCTCATTCTGCTCCGCGAAGCGCTCGATCGCGCTGCGAACCTGTGTGATAAAGTCTTCGGCTTCCTCTGCCTTATCCATCTCGACGATTGCAATGAATTCATCGCCGCCATAGCGCGCGATCCGTCCCACATAGCCATTTTCCCGCATGACACTCTCGAGCGCCGCGCCGATCGTCCGGAGTGCATGATCGCCCTCCTGATGACCGTAGATATCATTCATGGATTTTAAGCCGTTCATGTCAAGCATAAACAGCATATATTTCTCGACCTTACCGCTCCGATAGAGTCTGTCCACATAATGATGCAGTACAGAACGGACATCGAGCCCGGTCACCGCGTCCTTTGTGATGACAGACGATGTGAAGGTGATATAAATGAAGATCATGCCCGCTGTCATCGTATAGCAGAACAGCGGCACGCTGACAAGCACTACCTCGATGGAGCCCGCGACGAGCATCATCAGTGGATAAAGCCCCAGGACGAAAAAGGCTTCACGTGTGTTACGGTTTCTCTTTTTGAACGCACCGGAAAAGGATAGATAGATTGCTCCGAAGCAATACAGGATCGGCATGGAAAGAAACAAAATGTTAAAGAAATTTGTGAGCTCTCCATTCGGATCCGCGATGAACGATGGCTTGACAAAATAGAGAGCAAATTCGAACATCGAAACAAGGATCGCCGGGATCATACAGCAGCCCCGCTTCTTCTTGTTGCTTGAAATCGGATTACCCTCATACATCGTGATGAAGATAAACGTAAGATAGGTAATGTAATTTAGCACGATGCCAAGGATCGTGTTGATGAGTGCAACCATCTGCTGCCGGTCCTCAAAGACATTCCCCTTGATGATCGCCCAGCAGGTATCAAAAAAGAAATAAATGATCGCACCGACGATAGACTGCCGGAACCACCGTCCAGTCCTTGTATGGCTGCCGACCACATGATCGGCAAGCAAAAGAAGCAGAAGCATGAACGCACAAAACGCTTCCGCCACAATATAATAAATCGAACTCTGGGCAATCACGAGATCCTTCTCCTGTCAACCAGTAAAACACATGCACAAAAAGTTACTAAACCGCATTATACCACAAGGGAAACCGGTACACTACATTATCGGCGTAAAACGCGGCAGTATTGGCAGATAATTAATGAATTTTTCAAGGAACATGCGGATGTTCTGCAACCTGTCTTTGTCTTTACTAAAAAGAATTTACATCAAAGTGCCTTATCGGTTTCTACATCTTCATATTGCCGCGTATATAGGTGGTAGTAGTAGCCCTTCTGCGCCATGAGTTCTGCGTGCGTGCCGGATTCTACGATTTTGCCGTCGCGGACGGCTAGGATGCGGCTGGCATCGACGACGGTCGAGAGGCGGTGGGCAATCATAAAGGTGGTGCGGTTTTTCGTGAGGACGGAGATCGCGTGCTGGATGCGTTTTTCGGTCACAGTGTCGACGGAGGAGGTTGCCTCATCGAGGACGAGGATCGCGGGATCTGCGAGGAACGCGCGTGCGAAGCTAAGGAGCTGCTTCTCACCGGTGGACAGGAGGTCGCCGCCTTCGCCGACATCACTGTCGAGGCCGTGTCCCATACGTTCTACGACGGCATCGGCCGCGACGAGGCGGAGTGCTTCCCAAATCTCGTCATCGGTGGCATCCGGTTTTCCGTAGCGGAGGTTCTCACGGACTGTCCCGGAAAAAAGGTGCGGTGTCTGCAGCACATAGCCGATATGGCTGTGCAGCCAGAGCTGGGACCGCTCCCTTGCATCTCTCCCGTCGATCAGCACCTGCCCCTCTGTCGGCTCAAAAAAGCGGCAGACGAGGTTCACAAGTGTCGACTTCCCGGCGCCGGTCTCACCGACGATGGCAACCGAAGTTCCCTTCGGCACGACGAGGTTAAAGTGCTCAAGCACCATCTCCTCCCCATCCGGATAATGAAACGACACGTTCCGAAACTCGACATCACCAAGAAGCGGCTCCCAGTTCTCCCGCTTCGGATGGAACATGTCACCGTATTTTTCGACAACCGCGGAACTATCCTTCACATCCGGCTCAGTATGAAGCAGTTCATTAACCCGTTCAATGTTTACCTGTACGTCCAGCATCGCAGAAATGGCCTCAAGAATAAACTGAATCGGATCCATCATCTGCAGTGCATACGACATGAAGACGGACAATGTACCGATCTCCATCATACGCTCCATCGTCAGCTGTCCACCCACATAAAGCACAAGTGACAGTGCGACCGAAGACATCAGTGTCACGGTTGCCGTGAACAGCGCAGAAACACCGGTCGAGCGCACCGATGCCTTCTCCATCGTGCGCGTATCCTTCCGGAAATCCTGCTCGATCGTCTTCCCGACCATCAGTGTCCGGATCGTCCTCGCGCCGGTGATGCCCTCATTGAAATCACCGGAAATGACCGAGTTCAGCTCGCGCACGCGACGCTTCAGCACAATCAGCTTCCTCTGGAACAGCACAATGAATACGCCTGCCACCGGCACCAGAATTAAAAGGATACCGGCAAGTGTCGCATTGATCCGGAACATCACGATAAATACGAACAGAATGTAGCTGAAGTTCCAGATAAAGTCCATAAAGCGCCAGCTTACTGTCGTCGCGAGCTGAAGTTCCAGATAAAGTCCATAAAGCGCCAGCTTACTGTCGTCGCGATCCGATCCGTATCACTCATGACACGTGCGTGGAGGTAGCCGACATTATGTGTGTTAAAGTATGAAAACGAAAGCTCCTGCAGGTGGCTGAAGGAGGCATTCTTGAGATCCCGGCCGATGTAAAGCTCAACCCGGCTGATGAGATAGCTCGAGATGAAGTTTGCCGCGACCTGCACGAGAAGGGTCAGCACATAGGCAGCGATAAAGAGCTTCATGCCGGTAAGTGTCTTCTCGCCGACGAAATGATCGAGGGCATAGCGATTGAACAGCGGATAAATCGAATCACAGACACTGGACATCGTCCCGAGAATCGCCATCACGACGATCTGCCCGGTGTACGGGCGGATAAATTCGGTGATCGCCGGCAACCCGAAGAA
>OMZX01000085.1 GCA_900315665.1 uncultured Eubacteriales bacterium | reverse complement strand
ATGCATTGATTGATGAATTTCTCAATAACGAATTTTATAAACGCGATTACGAAGAAATTACCCGGACGCTTATTGCAGACAATGTGACTTATGAACAAACTGCTCATTGTCTAAAGGATATTTCAGATCAACTCTTTTTGAAAAAAGAATAATTTTGTATTAGAAGCCAAAGCCCCACCTTCAATGGCAGGGCTTTAACTTACATATTTCTATGTTACATTCCAATCATTTGTCATAATGCTCGTACTTATAGAATCCTTCTCCGACAGCAATACCTGTCTTTCCCGCATCAATATACTTCTTTAGATAGGTGCAGATCTGGTTCATTGTGCTGCCAGGCTTCTCTGCCTCCGGATCCATAGCCATGATCTTCCAGCAGAGCACAAGGCCGATCTTATCAAGCTTTCTGAATGGTGCCTGTCCAGGATCTGCGCCGGTATCAAGAACCCATGTGAGGTCGATCGTCTCCGGATCAGAAACGCCAGTTGCTGCAAGGTAAAGAGCTGCCTTGAACCATGGAATCAACAACGTGTTAAGGATATAACCCGGCTGCTCCTTATAGAGCTTAAGTGGTACCATGCCCATCTTCTTTGCAAATTCCTGTACCAGCTCGAAGACCTCTTCACTTGTTTTTGATGTCTTCATAACCTCTGCAAGGTTGTTCTTCCAGATCTGGTTTGCGAAGTGAAGTGTCATGTACTTTTCAGGACGTGCGGTATCTTCCATGAACTTACTCGGCATAAATGTCGAGGAATCTGTAAGAAGGATCGTCTTCTCCGGAAGATGCTTTGCAAGTTCCTGATAGAATGCTCTCTTCTCATCAGGATTCTCATTAATGCACTCTACCACGATATCTGCATCTGAGAATGCCTTGTCATAATCTGTCTCGATTGTAATCGAGTTCAGTCTCTCTGTGCCGGTCTTTTCAAGGGCATCGATCTCTGCTTCCGTGAGATCCTTCTTATCGCTTAATCCTCTGCAGTATGCTGCCGGATCCTTCTTCCAGGCTTCAAGTGCTTCTACATACTGTGCTCTGATGGCTGCGAGTCTTGGCTTTGCACGTCCAATCGAAGCCTCACTTCTCACCCATACCGTCACATGAAAGCCCTTGTACGCGATCTGCGAAGCAATCTGGCTTCCCTGCGTACCACAACCTGCAACCGTTACATTTTTGATCTTTTCGATATCCATTTTCGAATATCTCCTTTCGAAATATTTGCTATCTCCATTCTAGTCTTTGATAATTAATTATCAACCTAATTCTCTATAAATCCTTGTCTTTCTGATGAGAAATTAACAGTTCTATTGCTGGCTGTTAACAGAAATGCTATGCCTCGCATTCTTAATTTTCATACTGCAGTATCTTGTTTTTAACTTTTCGAGGACTATAATCTGAGGCGTAAAGACAAAGGCGCCAGATACAGAAAGGTATCTGACGCCTTAATTTTTTGGAGGCGTATCATGAAAGACATTTGTACTGTTTCTGTTGTGACATTTCATCCAGTCTGGGGCGACAAGGCAAACAACCTGAAGCGGATCAAGGAGTATATCGAAGCCGCTTATCGTAAGGGCAGCAACTTCGTAATCTTCCCGGAAATGAGTCTCACAGGTTATGACGATGAAGCAGACAAGCCGCTCAAGGAAAAAATGCAGTATAAGCTTGCCGAGACGATTCCTGGCCCAAGCACTGAGGAAATCGCAGAGCTCACCAAGAAGTTCGGTATTTATATAGTAATGGGCATGCCGGCAAGAGATGACAAGGATCCGGATACGATCTACAATGCTTTAGCAATCTTCTCCCCGAAGGGCATCGAAGGCTCCTACCACAAGATGCATCTTCCATCCCCGGAGCCGAACTGGGCAACCCGCGGTGACAAACCTTTCATTCTTGATTCCGAATTCGGTCCGATCGGCTGCGCGATCTGCTATGACAACTATGCATTCCCTGAGCTCACAAGATATTATGTCGCGAAGGGCTGCCGCATGCTGATCAACTCGACAGCATTAGCACATTGCCATGGTCCATATTTTGGCTCTCCTACGCTTGAAGCTTCTGTTGTACAGAACGGCATCTACATAGCTTCCGCAAACATCGGCGGTCTTGATGTCGACAATTACTTCTGGGGCGGAAGTTCCATCATCGGACCCGGTCAGAAGCATGCATGGTCCTATTACTACTACGCCGGCAGGAAGTTCACAGATCCGGATGCACCAGAGATTGAAATGTTTACAGCAACCATCGACCTTTCACTTGCATCTAGATACGCGTTCAAATATAACCCTGCTGTTAAGGGAACCGACTGGCGCCCTGACAAATACCTCGAGATGTACAAGGACGTTCTTTCCGATCCGAATTTTGGCAAGTAATCTTTTATGTCCTCTCTATAAAGAAAGCTGGTGCGTTTATACACCGGCTTTCTTTATTCATGCTTTTTAGATCTCAACCATAGTCTTAGAATCGCATGTCATTTTTACTAAGACAATGGGCTCTTGATAATCCAATTTACTTTCGTTATGATTGCTTAGCACCAGGACCGCTGAGGTAATATATTTTTCTCAACAGTTTTACTTTCAGGAAGCGTTGAAGGATATTTTTCAGGAGAAATCATGGGAAAGACAGCATTTATCGGATATGAAACAGAAGACGGCACATTCGTAGGCGGAATACAGATGTTTGACGGCGACAGCATTGCACCGATATTAAATCAATGTCTCACAAACCCGCAGGATATCGATACTGCACTTCGGTTCGGCATCTGGGACAACATCATCGAGAAGGACAACCGTTCTCTTGCAGAAATGTTTGCGGGGCAGAATGGCGTTGTCTGTCGGGATATCGGTTGCGCTTACATTTGTACAAGAGACTACTCTGTTTCCGATGTACTTAACGCACCGGGATTCCTTCGTCGTACGCATGGTGCTTTCCTTTTTGACTCGCTAGACAGTGTGAAGAAGCTAAGTTCTAACAAGATGCTTAACATCCAAAATATCTATATCTTCGATTTTGGAGCAAATAAGTGGTCTCATCACACGTGTGATAAGGCTGGCAATTGGGACTAATCCGGTTTTATTTATTCCGGTGAACGTTTTCATGATCATAATGTTGGATTCACGTCAAACAAGGAAAATAACATGCAGATAAAAGAAGGATATATCCCGTTCATGGGTTTTAAGACCTATTACCGGATTGCGGAAGCAGAAAACTCCGATCTTCCACCAGTGCTTCTATTGCACGGCGGCCCGGGTTCTACGCACAACTATATGGAGATTTTCGACTGTTTCGCAGAAGAAGGTCGAACCATGGTCACCTATGACCAGATCGGATGCGGAAATTCCTATGTAGACGGACATCCGGAGCTTTGGAAGATGGAAACCTGGATTTCGGAGCTTACTACTATACGCAATGCACTTCATCTTGAAAAATGTCACATCCTTGGGCAGTCCTGGGGCGGCATGCTGCTTCTTCAGTATCTTATCTCCTGCCATCCGGAAGGCGTGATCTCGGCTGTTCTGTCAAGTACACTCCCATCATCACAGCTTTGGGGATCCGAACAGCACAGAATTCTCCGATATTTTCCCAAAGATGAACAAGACGCGATAAAAGAAGCGGAAAGAACCGGAAATTATACTACGAGGGCATGTCAGAAAGCGACAGAGCATTTCATGTCCATGCGCTGCGCAAGTGCACCAACGCCTAATGACCCGGAATATATCAGAAAGCCGAAACGTATTGGTACAGAGTCCTATGTCACTGCCTGGGGCAACAATGAATATACCCCATCCGGAACTCTTAAGGATTTTGATGTGCGTGAAGAACTCAAGAACATAAACATCCCGTCTCTTATTCTCAGCGGCACAGATGACCTTTGTACACCGCTAATCGCAAAGACCATGCATGACAGAATTCCGAACTCGTCCTGGTATCTTTTCGAGGGTGTAAGACACATGTGCTATCTTGAAAAACCAGAGATCTATATGCCTCTTCTCAAGAAATGGCTGAAGGCTTGTGATGAGGGAAATATAAAGAGAGATTTTATTTCGAATTCACTAAAATGAGGAAGGAAAACCAACCGTTGAAAAAGCTTCTAGTGATCGGTTCTACTTGTGTAGATGTCGTACTCCGTCTTGATCATCTCCCTTCGACCGGAGAAGATCTGCATCCATATTCCCAGCATTTCCGGATGGGTGGCTGTGCTTATAATGTTGCAAAAGTCGCACATGCAAATACAGTTCCACTCCATTTTGTGACACCGGTCGGCTGCGGTATCTTCGGTGATTTTGTCTGGAGCCATCTTGAGAAGGACGGATTTACCGGCCCGGTCCGCATTGAAAATAAAGAAAATGGATGCTGCTACTGTTTCGTAGAAAAAGACGGTGAACGTACCTTCCTGTCCGTCCATGGTATCGAATACAGCTTTGACGAATCCTATGTGAAGGATGTTGAAAATGTAGCCTTCGATTACACCTATATATCCGGTCTTGAAGTTGAAGAACCGACAGGCGACAATCTCATTGATTGGCTTACATCACATCCGAATAGAGGAACAGTACTCTATGCTCCAGGCCCACGAGGTGTTATGCTCTGCAAAGAGAAAACAGAGAAAGTCCTTGCTCTTCATCCGATCCTTCATCTAAATGCTTCAGAAGTAATAACTTTAGCTGACGCCATCTCTTCTAATGCGTTACATGCAGACTCTGACCAATTTAATGTCGAAGTTGCCGCAAGGGTTCTTTATGCTGTCACACAAAATATGGTCATTGTCACCCTTGGAAAAGACGGAGTCTTCTGGTTATCGAAGGATGGGACTTCGCATTCTCTTCCTAGTATAAAAACAACGGTCGTCGACACGATCGGTGCTGGTGATTCACACTGCGGTGCAGTTCTTACCGGTCTCTGTCTTGATCTTCCGGAAAAAGTTATCATGAAAAATGCGAATGCCATCGCAGCCACTGTTGTCTCAAAAGAAGGCGCCACTCTGACGGATTCTGAATACCAAATGGCATTTTTAAATTCTTTCGTTCATTAACAGAACAGACTGATGGGATATAATATCCATCAGCCTATTGTTGATCAAGCGATAATATCATTAACGGTCACATTCGGAAGATAATACTGCCTCAGAAATAATAAACCATCCCGGATTTTTGTATCATCTTCTCATATATCTCGAAGCTCTAGCAGATCCTATCCGTACAATGGAACCGTCCCTGACCATTGCTCCCAGCACAGCCTCAACTGTCGTAGGGCTGACGTCCGGTAGTATTGCACAGATCTCTGCTTTAGAGAGTGGCGTCAGGCTATTAAGAACCGTTGCCTCAATGCGTGCTTTTTTTGTGATTTTCTTCCCATTAACCACGCTAAACCTTTTATCGAGTTCTTTATAGCAAAGATAAAGCGTTGTCAAAAAGTTTTCTATGAAT
>OMZX01000015.1 GCA_900315665.1 uncultured Eubacteriales bacterium | reverse complement strand
ATGAAAATAAGGGTTATTGATGAGGATGGCGAATATCAGGAATACAAGATAAAAGGATATAACATCATTATGAGGAATAACATAGGATTAAATAAAAAAGAATACTGGCTGCTCGCTACGCAACGCGGCTGTTTAGCTCCGCAAAAGCGGCCGAAGCAGGGCGCCATATGCACCAAAACTGAAAATACTTCCTCTGGAAGTACAGTAGAGATTGGATGCAGGAAATGATTTGCAATAATTATGGATGTTGATGCCGATAATCTTGGGCTTCCGGGCTCTGAACGTATAGATATCATTGATGTAAAAATTGATGATCTGATGCTTCGTGATGTCTTGTTACAGCAGGAAGGCTTGCGCGAGACAGAGTAGCGCTCAATCTGACGGAGAGCCACAAGACGGTTCAGAATATCAAGGAAAGAAAAGGTTTCGTCGTACATATCGCAGATGCAAAGCATGTCGTAGAGGCTGATTTCTTTGGAATTGCAAGTGGTAACAACATGAAGGACAAGTTTGAAAAGAGCGGACTTACTACAGTCAAGTCTGACCTTGTAGATGCTCCGATCATCAATGAGCTTCCTATCGCAATGGAATGCGAGTTTATCGAATACCAGAACGATGAGACAGGAATAGGAGTTATCGGAAAAGTCGTAAAAACCTCTATTGAGGAAGCAAATATGTCTGGAGACAAGGTTAATATAGATTCTCTTGAAGCTATCGCCTTTGATCCTTACACACATGGTTATTATAAGGTGTCCGGAAGAGTCGGAGAGGCTTTTTCAGATGGAAAGAAGCTCTTTTGATGGACAACAATTTACAATAATAAAAAAGCTGAGGGCTCAACCTTCAGCTTTTTCTATTACTTTAATATATTCAAAGCCGAAAAGTTCAATCTGATCCAAGACCTTCCTGAATTTTTCGCCCATTTCGCTAAGACTATATTCAACTCTGGGAGGAACTTCGGCATATACCTTTCTGGTTATCAGTTTGTCATTTTCCAATTGTCTTAACTGTCTGGTCAGCATAGCTCTGGTGATGTCCGGAATATTCCTTTCAAGTTCGTTAAAACGTTGTGTTCCTGTACTAAGCTGAAAGAGTATAACTATGGCTCACTTACCTTGAAGGACTCTTTGAGTTGTGGCATAAGGACATTGACCGTAAATGCTTTTCATTAAAATTTTCTCCTTGTATTTCCACAATAGTATCAAAAATGTGACTATGTATTATAAATGTTCGTACTTGTTTGAAATTGCCTAAGGGATAAAATGATGATACAACAAACAAAAACAAATATCAAATACATGGAGGAAAACAAAAATGTCAAATTTCAAAAAAGTAAACGTAACAGAGGCTAAGCGTCCTTCCATAGGGATAATCTCTGATGACCTCTTATCGTATTTTCCTGAAGCTTCCAGAAGATCAATATAATCGTAGACCTTGATGATTCCATCATCATTGAGATTCCTGAATGGGTCATGTGGATTCTCTCCGATAAATTCTGTATAGATATCATTAATCTCAAGAATCTGACACAGTGCAAGGAGCTGTTCAGCAGTTGGCATGTTTATACCTTTTTCCCAGGCACTTATGGCAGCATTACCTACATGGATGTCGAATCGTCCAAGCTCTTTTGCTACATCGATCTGAGATAAGCCTTTACTTTTTCTGTTCTGTGCAATGACCTGTCCGATGTTCATAGTGTTTTCCTCATTTCTGTCTTATGTGCAGACTAAATTAGTCTGTGTTGATTTTATATTTGGAATATACCACAGTAAAAACCTAATATCAATGGATAATTGAATATTGTGATATATAGTCCCGTTGAAATTTGGATATGGTTGATTTATAGTTGATAATGCAAAGAGGAGAACGGCAGACGGCACACACCTCTGTGTAAACGGAAAACGGCTGCCAGATATTTGGGGAATGTGGAGCTATATGCGTAGGGGGACATGAAGCATCGGCCTTCTGCGCATGAAGTTACAAAACTTACAGAGGCTTTTGATAAGCTGCTCGGACCTCGGAGACTTATAGTCGGCTTATCTGGAAAAGTAAATATAGGAACATTCTCAATGACTTGTAAAGGTGACTTTCCCTTTCCTTTTCAAGCTTTTGAACAAATCTTTGATTTGGAGGTGAGCAGTCTAAATGCAGGAAATTGAGTTTTATTGCAAGAAATGTCGTAAGAGCATGAAGATGTCTTACGAACTTACCGGAGATAAGGATACTCCGGTCATGAATGGGATCAGCATCAGGTGTCACACAAACAAGTGCACCAGAGTAGTAACCCTCAAGAAATATACTGAGGGCAAGATAATACAGAGAGCGGGCGCATCCGGCAGATGCTATCTGTAAATGAATTTGAACATAGGCGCGGAGATCCGTGCATAACAATGACAACTAAACGAGGGCATCATGATATGGGGGTATAGCCCACCGCGGACGCATGATAAGAAATCAGTTAAAGGCTGAGTCTTATTGTGCGTCCTTTTTCTTTGTCCCTTTTTCTGGTTTTGGCCCGGAAAGAGGGAGAAGATGAAGAAAACATCAATCGATATCACAACTATTGGCGGAAGGATCAAAGCAAAGAGAATAGAGGCAGGTTTATCACAGGAAAAGCTTGCTGAGATGCTGATGATCAAGCAAAATACGCTTTCTAACTATGAGAATAACTCTCATGACGTTCCTACAGATGTTCTATCTGGCATTTCCAGGATCTTTAATACAACACCTTCATACATTATCTGGGGTTCCTGTGAGGAAGAGGACTGGACCACTGAAATCAGAAGCCTCTTAAGAAGCATTAAGAATCCTAAAGTTCGTGAAACAGCAATTAAACAGCTCAAAGCTCTGGTTGAGATGGATGCGGCACTTAGCTGATATCACAAATTGTGATGGGATTATCACAGATGGGGTAGGGTAATAAGTTATATGGACTTTTATCATGAATACATAAACAAATAAATCTCACATGCCTGAGATGGCCATTAAGGCGGTGGGATGCATAAGGAATTCAGTAATTGGAGAAATCCATTGCTGCTTCCTGAGCATCCACCGTTACTTACTGTGCTATCTCTTTTTATCAGGAGTCGGTGGAAGTGCACTGGCTCCTTTTTGCATCCTGCCGCAGATGGTTACAGGCGGAAAGGACAAAATTATGAAAACTATGGTTCCCAAAAATGAATTCGGCTTATTTGCTGACATAAAAGGAGTGCCGAGGATTGACAGTATGACTGTCGCAGAAATCTTTGGAAAGCGTCATGACAATGTGATCAGAGACATAAGAGGACTTGATTGCTCAAAGGAATTCCTGCTCCTCAATTTTGAGGAGCAGACCTACATCGATAACAATGCTCACACTCAGGTTTGCTACAACATGACAAGAGATGGATTTGTATTTCTGGTTATGGGATACAGGGGCAAGAAAGCTGCGGCATTTAAGGAAGCGTACATTAGGCGCTTTAACGAGATGGAGGAATTCATCAAGTATCTACTTGAAGCAAGAACAGAGTTTCCGCTTCTTACAGCGAATATAGCGCTCATCAAGGAAAATCCTAAGCCGTATTACTTCAGCAACGAATGCGACATGCTGAACAGAATCGTACTTGGAAGAACTGCCAAACAGGTCAGAGAAGAACATGGACTTAAGAAAGGCACAAGTATCAGACCATATCTCAAAAATGAGGAGATTGAGGCGATAGACCAGCTTCAGAGAGTTGATATAGGCCTACTTATTTCAACTCCGGATTTTCAGAAGCGTAAGCAGTATCTGGAGTGGTTCTATATGAAGAAGTTCCAGTAAAAGGAGATGGTCAGATGGGATTAAAAATCAGAGATACGGATCTCCTGGACAAATATATGAAAGCAAATGCTCATAAGCGGCTTGACCTTATGATGGAGTATTACCCGGTTTTTCCGGGGATGCTCCGAAAGATTGAGAAGAAGACAGAATACAAGATCAAAGCGGAAAAAGAATATATAAAGAGTCACAGTAGGGATGAGCTTGGTGTCAGAGTACAGACTTCCTGGAAAAGTGATCCTACTGCAAATGAGGCAGTAGCAAATGTAGCCTTGGAAGAAGCTTTCAAAACCGGAGATGTTGATAAGGGAATGCTTAAGGATGTTGAAAATGCAGATGAATACAAAGAAACCATAAGAATGGTCAGCATTATGAGAATGGATTATGAGCTTCTTGTAGACATTATCAGTGGTTTTGATACGGATGATTCAGTGATCATAAGAAAACATCTTTCAGAAGGAAAGTCTTTCAGAATAATTGCAGAGGAAGAGGAGTGCTCCAGTGACTCCATAAAGAGAAAGTACAGAAGAATCCGGGATGAAATAAAAGAAGAAACAATAGAGTGTCTTGAAATGAACTGTAGGGGAGGAAAGCAAGATGAATGTCATATCTGTTGATGAATATAAAGAGTCAGGAATTTACACAAAGGAACAAGCAGTAAAGCAGACAGTTCCAATATATGAAAAGGTAACACTCACGATCAGAGAAGCAGCTGAGTATTCCAATATCGGCATAAACAAGCTGGAAAGCCTTCTTAGATCTCCAAGGTGTCCATTTGTTCTGTATGTGGGTAAGAAAAAGCTCGTTAAAAGGAAGGAATTCGAGAAGTTCATAATGGACAACATTGAGATATAAACGCAGTAATACTCAGTGTTTCACTGGAGTTCGCGAGTGCCACAAAAATGAAACAACATTGTAAAGAAGCCCCGGTTAGTGTATAATATACGTTGCTAATTTGGGACTTCTTTTAGTTTGAAAGGAGTCGTAGATGGGTAAAGATCTCAAAGGAAAGGAGATTGGAGACGGAATTTATCAGCAGCCTAATGGAACGTATTGTGCCAGATTTGTTGATAAGTTCGGTAGAAGAAAATCTAAACGTTCAAAGAAGCTTCAGGAAGTGAGACAATGGATTGCTGATGCAACTTATATTGATGAACACAGTGATTTGGACCAGGCTACGGATATGATAGTAGATGCCTGGTTTGATTATTGGATAAGCATCAAGAAGCAGACAGTAAGACCTAATACAGTCAGGAACTATTCAGAGCGATATGAGCGCAATATTAAGGATGTTATCGGGAAGAAGCTTTTGACAGAAGTTAAACCGATTCACTGTCAGACAATTTTTTCCAAGATGGCTGAAGAAGGTTATAAGACGACTACTATTTATCAGACCAGAATTGCTCTTTACAACATGCTGGAATTTGCCAGAGAAAATGATGTTCTCATAACAAATCCCTGTAAGAAATCAGTGAAGAGTGATATGGGTAAACCTTCAGACAAGAAAGAAGCCCTTACTATTGATGTCCAGAAGAAATTCTTGGAAGCTGTGGTTGGCTACAGCTACGAGAATCAATATCGTTTTGTATTGCAGACTGGTCTTCGTACCGGAGAGCTAATAGGCCTAAAGTGGAGTGATATCGATTTTGAGAATCGTACAATGAAGATTGAGAGATCGATGGAGTACCGCTATAAGGTGGGTGAGTGGAGAGTTGGTCCTCCTAAGAGTAAATCAGGATATAGAACTATTCCTCTTACTGATGAAGCAATCCGTATCTTGGAGAATCAGAGAGCAAAAAATAAAAAATTAAAACTCATTCCGATAGAGTGGAATGATACCGTGTTTCTGTGTAGGAACGGCACTCCGGTCAAGAATAGTACTTATGACACTGGATTGTTTAAGTATTGTGATCGTGTAGGTATTCCTCATTTCTCAATGCATGTGCTCAGACATACTTTTGCAACAAGATGTATTGAGGGTGGAATGAAGCCGAAGACCTTACAGAAGATTTTAGGTCATTCTAATATCGGTATAACTATGAATCTATATGTTCATATCACAGAGGATGAGAAACATAGAGAGATAGATTTAGTGGCTGACGCTTTAAAAGTGATATAAAACTTAATGCGAAATAAAGACTCGTGGCACTCGATGTGGCACTCGGTCAGAAAGACATATAGCGAAAAGCCCATAAAATAAAGGTTTTTAAAGGAGATATAAGATAATATGAAATTAGGAATCGTCGGCCTTCCAAATGTCGGAAAGTCTACATTATTTAATGCAATCACAAAAGCAGGTGCAGAAGCGGCAAACTATCCGTTCTGTACGATTGATCCTAACGTTGGCGTCGTCGCCGTACCGGATGAGAGACTGAAGCTCTTGTCTGATCTCTACCATTCCGAGAAGACCACCCCGGCTGTCATCGAATTCGTTGATATCGCCGGCCTCGTAAAGGGTGCCTCCAAGGGTGAAGGCCTCGGCAACCAGTTTCTTTCAAACATCCGTGAGACCGATGCCATCGTGCACGTCGTCCGCTGCTTCGATGACCCGAATGTCATCCACGTTGACGGCTCCGTCGATCCACTTCGCGATATCGAGACCATCAACTTAGAGCTGATCTTCTCAGACCTCGACCTCCTCGACCGCCGTATGGCAAAGACGAAAAAGGCCATGCTCGGCGACAAGGACGCAAAGTCCCAGTACGAAATTCTCGAGAACCTCCACAAGCACCTCGAGGAGGACAAGCTCGCCATCACCTTCGATGCCGGTGACGACGATGCAAATGCCTTTGTCGACACCCTCGACCTCTTAACCAGAAAGCCCGTCATCTACGCCGCAAACGTAGACGAAGACTCCGTGGCGGACGACGGTGCGTCCAATGATTATGTAAAGAAGGTCCGCGAATACGCAAAGTCTACAGGCTCAGAATGCTTCGCCATCTGCGCATCCATCGAAGAAGAAATCTCCGAGCTCCCGGACGACGAAAAGAAGGAATACCTCGATACCATGGGTATGAAGGAATCAGGCCTCGATAAAATCGTCCGTGCGTCCTATTCACTGCTCGGCCTCATGTCCTTCCTCACCGCCGGCGAAAAAGAAACCCGTGCCTGGACCATCAAGAAGGGCACCAAAGCCCCGCAGGCAGCAGGAAAGATCCACTCCGACTTCGAGAGAGGCTTCATCAAAGCCGAAGTCGTAAACTACAAGGATCTCCTCGACTGCGGCTCCCTTGCAAACGCCCGTGAAAAAGGCTTAGTCCGCATGGAAGGCAAGGACTACGTGATGCAGGACGGCGACGTCGTTCTCTTCCGCTTCAACGTTTAATTTAAAAGTCAGAATAGTGAAATTCCCAAAAATCTGCCAGATGTTGCAAGACATCTGACGGATTTTTTGATGCAAAAAATAGGTCAATGTGGGAACAATGGGGAGGTCAGAGGGGCATCCCCATTGTTCCCGCATTGACCGTCCGTGCAGCCAAAATCGGTGGTGCGAAGTGGGGATTTTCGAAAAAACCGGGATAAACCTGGGAATTGTCCCCACTGGGACCGAAGGCCCCGGACATGTCAAATTCCGCACATTTTTTAAAAATTTCTGTATTCTTTATTTAGACCTCTGTAAGAATCCTTACCACAACATGTAGAAAAAATGATGAAATTCTGAAGAAAAATCAAAAATTCTACGCATTTTCCGCGAAAATCCAGAAAAAAATTTGCTCCATTATTGCGCTATCTTAGCTTGACACTTTTTTCATTCCATTGCATTATAATATCAACAGGTGGTAAGAAGTGGTAGAAAGTGGTAGATGGTAGCAGGATGTTTACGGGAGAGTATCACCACAATTTGGATGCGAAGGGACGGCTGATCATTCCGGTCCGGTTCCGCGAGGGACTCGGGACGGAATTCACAGTGACACGCGCACTGGACGGCTGCCTCGCTATGTATGCATCCACAGAATGGCAGGCACTCGAAGCAAAGCTCACTGCATTACCCATGACCAACGAAAAAGCAAGATCCCTGAAAAGATTTCTGCTTGGCTCTGCCACAACCTGCGAGCTTGATAAACAGGGCCGTATCCTGATTCCACAGGTCCTTCGTGAGAAGGCGTCCCTCGACAAGGACATCACACTTCTTGGTGTCGGTGATCACGTCGAGATCTGGAATTCAGATAAGTACAACGAAAAGTATAACTTCGACGACGAAGCGGCTCTGGAAGCCGACTGGGAGGGATTAGGTGTCTGAGTTTAAGCATTATTCCGTGCTGCTCCATGAAACAGTGGACGGGCTCAGGATCCGACCGGACGGTATTTATGTGGATGGCACCATCGGTGGTGGCGGACATGCCCTTTCGGTGGTGAAAAAGTTAAATGATAAAGGCAGACTCATCGGAATCGACCAGGACGCGGCAGCGATTGAAGCGGCCTCGGAAAGACTTCATGAGTTTAAGAATCGGACCACCATCGTCCGGTCGAACTATTCTGAGATTCGAGATATTCTTCACAGCCTTTCCATCGAAAAGGTCAGTGGAATTTATCTCGATCTCGGAGTTTCCAGTTATCAGCTTGACACGGGTGAGAGAGGCTTCAGCTATCGGGTGGATGCACCGCTCGATATGCGGATGGACCAGAGAAATCCTGTTACCGCTGCAGATATCGTCAATGACTACACAGAGGCACAGCTCTTCCATATGATTAAAAACTATGGAGAGGACCGCTTCGCACAGAACATTGCAAAGCATATCGTGCAGTATAGACAGAAAAAAAGAATCGAAACGACGCTCGAGCTTTCAGATATTATTTCCGGCGCGATCCCGGCGAAGGTACGGGCAACCGGCGGACATCCTGCGAAGAGAACCTTCCAGGCGATTCGGATCGAGCTGAATCAGGAGCTTTCGGTTCTTGAAAATACATTGGATACGATGATCGATCTCCTCGAGGAGAACGGAAGGCTTTGTGTCATTACCTTCCATTCACTGGAGGACCGGATCGTGAAGACGAAGTTCAGAACGGCAGAACACCCGTGCATCTGCCCGCCGGATTTTCCGGTCTGTATGTGCGGAAGAAAATCAAAGGGTGTTGTGATCACGAAGAAGCCGATTCTGCCATCCGCACAGGAACTCGAAGAGAACTCACGTTCAAAGAGTGCGAAGCTTCGGATCTTCGAAAAGCATACGGAAGTGTAAGCCTGCCGGTTCAGCCGGTGACGGAGGCATAAGAAAAATCAGATCCGTGCTTTGCACGATGTGATAAAGGTTTTAAGCAGTTTGGCAACCGGTCCTTAGGGGCCAGGTGGGGGGAGGATTGTGATGGCGAGAACGAGAAATGCCTACCGGACAAGCCGATCCGTCTATGTGGACGGCAATACGGTCCGGAAAGTTATGCCGGAAAGACAATCGAATACCCGTCCTAAGAGTGATGCACTCAGCGCCCGCGAACGTCAGAGAATTCTCAGCGACCGTGCGATGGAGAGTCGCGCGCGTGCAGAGAGACTCGAAAAGAAGACACAGGCTATTTCTATGCCGTATCTTTTTGCGTTGCTTCTTGCATCGGTAGCCACACTGTATCTTTGCTTTACATACATTCAGCTTCAGACAGACCTGAACACCCGTATTTCTACGATCGATCAGAAGAAGAGCGAGCTTGATGCGCTTCGCTCTGAAAATGATGCGCTGAAAAACAGCATTGATACATCTATTGATCTGGATGAAATCTACCGGGTTGCTACGCAGGAGCTCGGCATGGTATACCCTTCGGAGGATCAGGTTATTACCTATGATAAGTCTGAAAGTGAGTATGTAAGACAATATGACAGCATCCCGCAATACTGACAAAAAGAAAAAACCAGGAGAAAAAATCCTGATCTCCTATATGCAGACAAAGCTGGCCGTCACCGTCTCGGTGATGATGCTGGCTTTAATTGCTCTGGTCGGTGTGCTCGTTCATATCGTACGGACAAACAGCGATCAGTATAACAAAATTGTTCTTTCTCAGCGGCAGGCCTCCTATGACAGCCGGACGATTCCTTTTCGCCGGGGAGATATCATGGATCGAAACGGGACTGTCCTGGCTACAAGCGAGAAGGTCTATAATCTGATTCTTGATCCGTACGTCATTAATTCCGGCACGGATGGCCGTTTCGTGGAAGCCACCATCAAGGCACTCTCTGAATACTTTCATTACAGTGATACAGAGCTCCGGGAGCTCATCAAGGATAAAGCCGGCAAATCCTATATCAAGTATGAAAAGGCTCTGTCCTATGATGAAAAAAATGGCTTCGAAACCTATGAAAAGGAACAGAACACTGCCTACCAGAAGGCAGGCTCGAAGGAGCGAATTCGTGGCGTCTGGTTCGAGGATGAGTATAAACGAACCTACCCATATGGCTCTCTTGCCTGCAATGTCATTGGTTTCTCCTCACAGGACGGGACAAGCGGCACCGGCGGCATCGAGCAATATTACAATGATACCCTGACCGGTACGAACGGTCGTGAATACGGTTATCTTGATTCTGATACGAATCTTCAGTCGGTTCTCAAGGAACCGACGAATGGTGAGTCCATCGTCTCGACGATTAATACCAATATTCAGAAACGGACGGAGCAGTATCTCATGGACTGGCAGACAAAGGATGTCGGCTCAAAATCTGCCGCTGCGGTCGTCATGGATCCGAAGACCGGCGAGGTGCTTGCGATGGCCTCGACGAACCAGTTTGACCTGAACGATCCGAGAAAGCTGGATCCATCCATCTACCCGGATGCAGTGCTCACGGAGCTTGGACGGAAGGAGGCCGTCGGTGTCTATCACCGGGAGCATCCGGACGAGCCGGCTATCACGGAAGACGATGTCACAAAATATTATACCGAGGATGAAATCAAGTCCTATGGGCAACAGGTGGCATGGAATCAGATCTGGAGAAATATTCCGGTTTCTGATACCTATGAGCCGGGATCTACTGCAAAAACGATCACGATGGCAGGAGCGCTTGAAGAACGTGCCATCACACCGCAGACGACCTTTAATTGTCAAGGCTACATTGAGCTGAGTGATGGCATCCATACCTGGAAGATTCGATGCCACAATCACAATGGAGATGGCATCATCGACGCGAAGACAGCGCTTCTCAGGTCCTGCAATGTGTATCTTATGAATACTGCCTTTCAGCTCGGGTCAGATAAATTTGTAAAATATCAGCATTTGTTCGGCCTCGGCGAAAAAACCGGCATTGATCTCCCGGCGGAAGCGGATACCAGTGATCTCGTATATACCGCGGATAAGCTCGGCAAGACCACACTTGCGACAAACTCCTTCGGACAGAACTTTAATGTCACGATGATTCAGATGGCAGCAGCTTATGCTTCCATTATCAATGGCGGGAGCTATTATAAACCACATGTCGTGAAGCAGATCCTGGACGAAAATGGCACTGTCATTTCCGATGTCCGTCCGGAGCTTCTCCGTACGACGGTTTCGAAGGAAACCTCAGATTTTCTTCGCGATGCGCTCTATGCGACGGTAGAGGAGGGCACTGGTAAAAAAGCGAAGATTGAAGGCTATCACGTCGGCGGCAAGACCGGTACGGCTGAAAAGCTGCCCCGTTCTGCGAAGAACTATCTTGTATCCTTTATGGGCTTCGTGCCGGTGGAGGATCCGCAGCTTCTTGTGTATGTGATTGTCGATACGCCGAATCTTGAAGGCGAAGCGCAGGCGACAGCTTCCTTTGCCATCAAGATCGAACGCGCCATTATGAATGATGCCGTACAGCTTCTGAACATCCCGTCCCAGGGTGAAACCAATCCGGAGGATTCCATCAACGCCGGCTTCACGAAGAACCCGGAGGGTATCTCAAAGGAAACCATGGGAACCGGTGTCACACCATCCTCTGAAGGAGAAACGTCCGATGCGGATACGTCCAATGCAGACACGAGCGGCACGACTGCTACGGAAACAGACGCCGAAGGAAATCCGGTTCCTGTGACGACACAGGAGGGAGAAACCGTTCCTTCGACGGCATGGGCGGAGACCGATGAGGCAATCGGCGCAGACGGCGGTGAAGCATATCCGGACGCTATGCCGGAGGAAAGCACTTCTGAAGCCTCTACAAATACAGAAACAGGATGAACGACTGCCTAAACGATATGCTATGCAGAGAAAAGGCATTGTAGGCATCATGGGTTTCTAAAAATACAGGGAAAAGAGAAAGAGCATGTATCTTGATTTTACAGTATCCGTTTTTCTCGGATTTATTATTGTTTCGGCATTGATGCCGCGCGCCATACCAGAGCTTCATAAGCTTAAGTTCGGACAGGAAGTCCGTGATGACGGACCGAAGTCTCATCTCAAAAAGCAGGGTACACCGACCATGGGAGGTATCATATTTATCCTTGCCATCGTGATTGTGTCTCTCATTTTTATGGGACGGTATCCGAAGATTATTCCGGTCATGCTTCTCACGGTTGGGTTCGGCGCAGTCGGTTTTACGGATGATTATCTGAAGGTTGTCAAGCATCAGTCCGAGGGCTTTAATCCTAAACAGAAATTTATTTGTCAGCTTTTGATCACGCTGATTTTTGCCATCTATCTTTATCGCTCAGATGCTTATCCACACACGATGCTGGTGCCCTTCACAGAGATATCACTGGATCTCCACTGGGTCTATATCCCGGCTGTTCTTTTCATCGTGACGGCGACGGATAACGGATCGAACTTTACGGACGGTCTTGATGGATTGTGCAGCAGTGTTACTGCAGTAATTGCGTTGTTCCTTGCCTTCGTGACGATGGTAAAGGGCGATGGCGCCTTGACGCCGGTGACAGGTGCTGTGTTTGGCAGTCTGATGGGCTTCCTCATTTTTAACTGTTATCCAGCAAAGGTGTTTATGGGAGATACCGGGTCTCTGGCGCTTGGCGGTTTCGTATCCGCTTGTGCCTTTGAGATGGGAATCCCTCTCTTTATACCGATTTTTGCCTTTATTTATTTAATCGAGGTACTGTCCGTCATCATCCAGGTGGCGTATTTTAAAAAGACCCACGGTAAGCGCATCTTCAGGATGGCGCCGATCCACCATCATTTCGAACTTTCGGGATGGTCGGAAACAAAGGTTGTGACAGTATTTACGATCGTGACCGTACTGCTTTGTCTTCTGTCTACGATCGGGATGAAGGTTTGAGGCTTTTTAGGAGTCTGTTGGCGGAAATCTCTAAAAGAGATCAGCAGTCACTAAGGAGCAGTCAAAAAAGCTAAGACAAGCGAAGGAAACCGGGCAGATCACTGTCCGGCCATTCATTACTGTATTTTTATGGGGAAAATTTTTCAGGGAAGAGGCGAAGGTAATGGAAAGCAAAAAGGTTCTGGTGCTGGGAACAGGGAAAAGCGGAATTTCTGCAGCGAAGCAGATCATCAGTCTTGGCGGATCAGTCATTTTATATGATTCGAATGAGAAGCTGGATCCACTGAAGATTCTAAAAAATTTCGGCAGGAAGAGGGATAAAGTAAGCATTGTACTCGGAGAGCTTCAGCCAGCTACGCTTGTAGGCGTAGATCTTGCAGTAATCAGCCCGGGTATAGCACTCGATAAGCCGTTTGTTCAATTAATCGATGCGGCGAAGATACCGATCTGGGGTGAGATTGAGCTTGCCTATCAGTCCAGCAAAGGAAAGCTCTGTGCAGTGACCGGTACGAATGGTAAGACAACGACGGTGTCACTCATCGGAGAGATTCTAAAGGCAGAGTTTGATGATGTGCATGTCTGCGGCAATATCGGAAATCCCTTTACTGCAGAAGCACTGGAGACGCGGGATGATTCTGTGACAGTGCTGGAGGTAAGCTCCTTCCAGCTGGAGACGATCATGGATTTTCATCCCCATGTTTCAGCCATTACGAATATCACACCGGACCACCTTGACCGTCATAAGACAATGAAGAACTATATCAGGGTGAAGGAGAGCATCGCGCTGAATCAGACGGAGGAGGATTATGTCGTATTAAATTACGAGGATCCGGAGCTCCGTAAATTCGGGAAGCGGAAGACGCTTAAACCAAAGGTCGTATTTTTCTCCTCGAAGCAGGTTTTGAAGGAGGGCTTCTACTATAAGGATTCAAAGCTTCATTATGCGCATGATGGACAGGACGATACGCTTCTAGACGTACATGATCTAATCCTTCTTGGTGAACACAACTTTGAAAATGTGATGTGCGCTATGGCGGTAACACTCAATATGGGTGTGCCGATGGACAAAATTATCTCGGTTTGCAAAAAGTTTAAGCCGGTCGAGCATCGGATTGAATTTGTGCGGAAGAGAAATGGTGTCATGTACTATAATGACTCCAAGGGAACAAATCCTGATGCTGCGATCAAAGCGCTTCTGGCGATGCCGGGTCCTGTAATTCTCATCGGCGGCGGTTTCGATAAGAATATTCCATTCGATGACTGGTGCAAGCTGTTCCCTGGACGGGTGAAGTATCTTGTGCTGATCGGACAAACAAGAAATATTATCGCGGAATGTGCAAAGAAGTATGGCTTCACGAATGTCATGTTTGCGGAGGACATGGATGAGGCGGTTAAGGACTGTGCAGCGTATGCGGATGCGGGAGACTATGTGCTTCTGAGTCCGGCCTGCGCCAGCTGGGGGATGTTCAAGAACTATGAGGAGAGAGGCCGCATCTTCAAGGATTGTGTGAAGGCGCTGTGAGACTCCCCGTGCGGCAGAATGCCGGCCTGCCGCACTTGAGGTTATGGCTTCAGAATATTTACTTGTTTTAGAGGGATCCATGGATAAGGCTGTATCACAGAAGACAATTGCAGATAATGTGTCAGTGGAGAAGAAAAAAACAAACTTTTTCGATTACAGTTTGTTGTTTATCGTGCTGTTTGTAACGGGGTTCGGGCTGGTGATGATGTACTCGGCTTCGGGGTATACGGCGCAGAACAGGTTGTCGGATGCGCTGTATTTTTTCAAGCGGCAGGCTTTGTTTGCGGCGATTGGTGTTTTGGTGATGCTGGTCACATCGTTTTTTAACTATCATAATTATGGTAAGCTAGTTATGTTGTTTTATGCGATAGCTGTGGCACTTACCATTCTTACGTTTGTGATCGGACAGGCTTCGCATGGATCGGCGCGGTGGATCGCAATCGCCGGTATCCGGTTTCAGCCATCCGAGCTCGTGAAAATCGCCGTCATTTTAGCTGTTGCAGTGCAGGTGACGCATTATGGCGCGCGTCTTAAAACCTTTAAGCAGGAGGCGTCTGTTTTTCTATGGGGGCTTTTCCCTGCGGTGATTATTGCGAAGACGAATCTGTCGACGGCAATTATCATCATGGGCATTACTTTTTTTATGCTGTTTATCGGTACAAGGAATTATCGTGGCTTTCTATTTCTTGGGATATTAGGCGTTCTGGCATATATTTTTGCATTTCCCTTTGCAAGGTTTATAAGCGCAGTCGGTCTTCTCCATGATTATCAGCTACGGCGTATCTTTGCCTGGAAAAATCCGATGGACTATCCGGATGATACCTTCCAGACCCTGCAGGGCCTTTACGCCATCGGCTCCGGCGGCATCTTCGGAAAGGGTCTCGGCCAGTCGGTACAGAAGTTTCTGATGCCGGAAGCACAAAATGACATGATCTTCACGATTATCTGCGAAGAGCTCGGCCTTTTTGGCGCTATCTCTCTGATTCTTATTTACGGTTTCCTGATCTATCGTCTTTTCGATATCGCAAGAAACGCGTCTGATCTTTTCGGCTCAATGCTTACAGCAGGCATCATGATCCATATTTCTCTCCAGGTCATACTGAATATTGCCGTAGCTTCTAACGCTATTCCAAATACCGGCGTGACACTTCCATTCGTATCTTATGGAGGTACGTCACTGCTCCTTTTGATGTTCGAGATGGGCATCGCCTTAAATGTTTCGCGATGTACACATTTGTCCTGATGTGATATAATGCGTCCGCATCGTCATATGAGGTAGGCATTGGAGGAAGCATGATCGAAGAGTACGAGGAAAGGGACCGGCAGACGAAGCACCTTCTCAGGTGGGGCATCGTCGCGATTCTTCTTATGGTTGCGCTCATCCTGGCGTCTGCCCGTTTCCGGAAATATCGGGTTCTCGGCAACACCCGCTACACAGATGCCGAGGTCGTCAATATGATTTTCTCTGATCCGTGGGATACAAATTCTTTTTATCAATGGATCAAGGAAAAAACAAAACCGCATAAACAACTTCCATTTATTGAACAATATAAGCTGACCTGGACGTCGCCTTTGTCTGTAGAAATCGTCATTTATGAAAAAAATGTTGTGGGCTATGTGAATTATATGTCGAGCCGCATGTACTTTGACAAGGATGGTATTATCGTGGAATCTACGGAGGAAAGCCTCGACGGGATACCGGAGATCACAGGCCTTAGCTTCGGCTCCATCGTACTGTATAAAGAACTACCGGTAGAAAATAAAAAGGTGTTCAATGATATCCTGAATCTCACAGGTTCTCTACAGTCCTATCAGATTGCCTGTGATGAAATCGCCTATGACGAGCTCTTAAACGCGACGCTGAAGATAGGGGATATTACAGTCACACTTGGACAGAATACAGATATGGAAATGAAGATTTCGACGCTCAATGATATTCTTCCGAAGCTAAGTGGCAAAAAAGGTACGCTCGATCTGTCCGATTACTCGGAAAATATGGAAAAGGAGACGTATATCTTTAAGGAAAAGTCATGATTCGGCCCTTGAAATTTATATTGATTGTTAGTATAGTAATTTAGAATATTTTCGTGTTTAACGTATGATGATATACTATGAAAGACGAAATAAACAGGCCGGCGCTTGAGCGTCAGTGCTGAAGGAGGAAAAATATGCTGGAAATTAAGATGCCGGAGTCAGAGGCTGCTGCGAGAATTATTGTAGTAGGCGTAGGCGGCGCTGGCAATAACGCAGTAAACAGGATGGTGACGGATGGTATCGTAGGTGTCGAGTTTATCGGTGTAAACACGGATAAGCAGGCACTGCAGTACAGCGAGGCACCGACGACGATGCAGATCGGCGAGAAGATTACAAAGGGTCTCGGCTGTGGCGGTCGTCCGGAGATCGGTGCAAAGGCAGCCGAGGAAAGCTCAGAGGATATTACCGCAGCGCTGCAGGGCGCGGACATGGTATTCGTTACCTGTGGTATGGGCGGCGGCACCGGTACTGGTGCAGCACCGGTTATTGCAAAGATTGCGAAGGATATGGGTATCCTTACGGTCGGCGTCGTGACGAAGCCTTTCCGCTTTGAGGCACGTCAGCGTATGCAGAACGCAATTAAGGGTATCGAAGCCCTGAAGGATTCTGTTGATACATTGATCGTCATCCCGAATGATCGTCTTCTGGAAATCGTAGACAGACGGACGACGATGCCGGATGCACTGAAGAAGGCCGATGAGGTTCTTCAGCAGGCAGTACAGGGTATCACAGACCTTATTAATGTTCCGGGTCTTATCAATCTTGACTTTGCAGATGTTTCCTCCGTTATGAAGGATAAGGGCGTTGCCCATGTAGGTATCGGTCAGGCAAAGGGCGATGAGAAGGCAGTTGAAGCTGTGAAATCAGCGATCAGCTCGCCGCTTCTTGAAACCACCATCGAGGGTGCAACCGATGTTATCATAAATATTTCCGGTGATATTTCTCTCGTTGAGGCAAACGAAGCAGCATCTTATGTCGAGGAGCTTGCAGGTGACAATGCTAACATTATCTTTGGCGCGATGTATGATGAGAACGCACAGGATGAATGTAAGATTACCGTTATTGCAACCGGCATCAAGGACAATATGATGACGGAGGATACAGTTCCGAAGGTTCAGAGAAACCAGGCACAGCCGGCACAGGCTACGCAGCAGAGCGTACAGCCACAGACAGCTGCTCCGCAGCAGACAAACATGATGCCGTCTTTCCTTAATCAGAATCAGGCACCGGCTTTCACCCAGAGAACGGCAGCACCGGTTCAGCCGGCAACTGCGCAGACTTCGGTTGATCCGACACCTGCAGCGCCGCAGCCATCCTACCGGCCGCAGCAGACCAAGGAAGTTTCTATCAACATCCCGGATTTCCTTCGCAACCGTCGATAAGAGAAAATCTCGAGCCATCGCCGAAAGGCGATGGCTTTTTTATGTTCTCACGGAGTGCCTGAGCTTGTGAGGGCGATTCTTCGGGATGACTTAGCGGCGAGCGCGTTCAAAGGGATCGCTTGCGATACTATCATATTTATGGTATTCTTTCCAATCGGATATAATATGATTTATGCAGACTTTGGATTGAGGAAATTATGGCAGATTTAAAAAGTGAGATTGAGAAAAGAAGAACGTTTGCAATTATTTCGCACCCGGATGCCGGTAAGACAACACTGACAGAAAAGTTTCTCCTGTATGGAGGTGCGATCAACCTCGCAGGTACTGTGAAGGGCAGGAAGGCAACGAAGCATGCCGTATCTGACTGGATGGAGATCGAAAAGGAAAGAGGTATTTCCGTTACCTCGTCTGTTCTTCAGTTTAATTATGAGGATAAATGCATCAATATTCTGGATACGCCGGGACACCAGGACTTCTCAGAGGATACCTATCGTACATTGATGGCTGCCGATAATGCGGTCATGGTGATTGATGGTGCAAAGGGCGTCGAGCCGCAGACGATTAAACTTTTTAAGGTTTGTGTCATGCGGCACATTCCGATTTTTACCTTTATTAACAAATTTGACCGTGAGGCAAGAGATCCTTTTGAGCTTCTGGATGATATTGAGTCGGTACTTGGTATCCGGACCTGTCCAATCAACTGGCCGATCGGCTGCGGACATAATTTTAAAGGCGTTTATGATAGAAATTCGGAAACCGTCGAGCTTTTTAAGGCGAATGCCGGCGGAACCAAAGAAGTGGAAACCACGGAGGTTTCCATCCATGATCCAGCCCTTCGGGATATGATCGGCTTCGATTACTATGATAAGCTGATGGAGGATTTCGAGCTTCTCGATGGCGCTTCGGATAGCTATGATCAGGAACGTGTTGACAAGGGGGATCTGACGCCGGTATTCTTTGGCTCTGCGCTCACCAATTTTGGCGTGCAAACCTTCCTCGAGCATTTCCTCCGGATGACGCTAAGCCCCCTGCCGAGGATCTCGGATCAGGGCGTGATCGATCCGGTAGCGGAAAAGTTCTCAGCCTTTGTATTTAAGATTCAGGCCAATATGGATCCGAAGCATCGTGACAGAGTGGCGTTTATGCGGATTTGCTCGGGCGAATTTAAGGCCGGTATGGAAGTCAATCATGTACAGACCGGACGCAAGGTGAAGCTTAGCCAGCCGACACAGATGATGGCCGATGAAAGAAAGATCATCGACGAAGCGTATGCGGGTGATATCATTGGCATCTTTGACCCGGGGATTTTCTCAATCGGCGATACACTGGAGCTTTCGGATAAAAAATTCAGGTATGAAGGCATCCCGACCTTCGCACCGGAGCATTTTGCACGGGTTCGCCAGATCGATACGATGAAGCGGAAGCAGTTCCTGAAGGGCGTTTCCCAGATTGCACAGGAGGGCGCGATCCAGATCTTCCAGGAATATAACACCGGTATGGAGGAGATCATCGTCGGCGTCGTCGGCGAGCTTCAGTTCCAGGTACTCGAGTTCAGACTAAAGAATGAGTACAATGTAGATGTAAAGCTGGATATTCTTCCTTATGAATATATCCGCTGGATCACGAATTACACAGAGGTAGACGTCGAGAAGATCGAGGGAACATCCGATATGAAGATCGTGAAGGATCTGAAGGATCATCCGCTTCTGCTGTTTGCACACGAGTGGTCCGTCGGGATGGTGCTCGAGCGAAATAAGAATTTACAATTGCAGGAATTTTCAAAGAACTGATTCAAAGGAAAGAGTCGGCAATGCCGGCTCTTTTTACATATATTGTTTCCGAAAATTCTGTTATAATGCAATAGGCTATATGCTTGAAGAGAGGAGATGCTTGTTATGAGTAACATTAATAGAGATGAATTGTTCAAGTGGGTTGATGATCACGAAAAGGAATATATCGAAGATTTGAAAGGATTCTGCTCGATTGACTCGGTAAAGAGTGCTTATGTTGCGGGGATGCCTTTTGGAAAGGGACCTTTTGAAGCGCTGCATTACGGGATGAATCTCGCAGAGCGATATGGCTTCGAGGTACGGAATTATGATAATTATGTAGGAACGGCGGATCTTGATAAGACACTGCCGAGGTCTCTTGATATGCTGGCACATACAGACGTGGTACCGGCTGGCGAGGGCTGGACGGTGACGGAACCTTTTTCTCCGATTGTGAAGGACGGACGAATCTATGGCCGTGGCACTTCGGATGATAAGGGACCGCTGCTTTGTGCGATGTATGCGATGCGCGCGATTCGGGAGAATGGTGTGAAACTTCGGAAGGGGGTTCGTCTCATCATGGGCGCAGATGAAGAGACGGGTTCCTCGGATATCAAGAAATATTATGAGCAGGAGCCGGAGGCGGAGATGACATTCTCGCCGGATGCAGAATTTCCTCTTATTAATATTGAGAAGGGACAGTTCGAGGGAGATATTTCGAAGAGTTTTACGGAATCGACGGCGCTTCCGCGACTTGTTTCTCTGGAAGCGGGACTTGCGCTCAATGCAGTTCCCCAGAAGGCAGTGCTTCGTTTCGAGGGGCTGTCGCTTCAGAAGGATAATGAAATCGTAAAGCGGCTCGAAAAGGATTTCTCGGTAGAGTGTCAGATTACGGGTCCGGATGAGATTACGATCATTGGCCGTTCCGCTCACGCGTCGACGCCGGAAGGAGGCATTAACGCAGGACTCGCAGGTCTTAATCTCATCGCACGGCTGCCGCTTGCGGATTGTGAGCAGGTACGTGCGGTGAAGGCGGTGCTTACGCTGTTTCCGTGGGACGAGACGGATGGTAAGCATCTTGGTATCAAAATGGAAGATAAAGAGAGCCATGCGCTTAGCTGTACACTCGACCTCTATCATGTGACGACGACAGAGCTTTCCGTGAAGTTCGATTCCCGTACACCGGTGATGGCGACGAAGGAAAACTGCGAGGATATGGCACGGAAGACGGTTGAAGCAGCCGGCCTCGATTTTTCAGCCCCGAAGGGTATGATCCCGCCGCATGCTGTACCAGGCGATTCTCCTTTTGTAAAAACTCTTCTTGCTTCACTGGAGGCTGTGACCGGCCTGAAGGGTGAGGCCCAGGCCATCGGCGGTGGCACCTACGTGCATGAACTGAAAAATGGCGTAGCCTTCGGTGCCGTCCTCCCGGATGTAGACACCCATATGCACGGCGCCGATGAATTCTTCGATATCTCAAATGCCATGATCGCGATCAAGGTATATATTGAAGCAATTATAAGACTTTGTGCTTAAATATCAGAATTGCCGCACCATTTGTGCGGCAATTCGTCCGGTATAGAGTCAAACTATAGCAGACTATCGATATTATATATTTGATTTCAACGCGCCCATGTACTAGAATTTCTGCATGAGCGAGAGAGGAGAAGGAATATGGCAAAGGGCGATTCGATCATTCGTCTCGAGCATATGGGAAAGACTTTCCAGACGGATTCCGGACCGGTCGTAGCACTCGACGATATCAATCTTGATATCAAAGAGGGTTCGATACACGGCATCATCGGACTTTCGGGCGCCGGCAAGTCGACATTGGTTCGGTGTATCAATTATCTGGAGGTGCCGACCAGCGGACAGGTGTTCTTCGAGGGAAAGGCGCTCGGGGAGATGTCTGATGCGGAAATTCGTCTCATGAGACGGAAGATGGGGATGATTTTCCAGCAGTTTAATCTTCTGGATCAGAGAAATCTTCTCGACAATGTGACATTCCCTTTGGAAATCGCCAAGGTTGACAAGAAAAAGGCCAGAGCAAGAGCCCATGAGCTTCTGCAGCTTGTCGGGCTTTCCGACCGGGAGAAGAATTACCCGGCGCAGCTTTCCGGCGGACAGAAGCAGAGGGTGGCAATTGCAAGAGCGCTGGCGACCAATCCGAAGGTGCTTCTCTGTGATGAAGCCACAAGTGCATTGGATCCGAAGACCACGACGCAGATCCTCGAGCTCCTGAAAAAGATTAACCAGGAAATGGATGTCACAGTCATCGTCATCACGCATCAAATGTCTGTCATCGAAGCCATCTGCGACGAGGTCGCCATCATTGACCATAGTCATATCGCGGAGATTGGACCGGTTTCAGAGATTTTCCAGAGACCGAAGACAGAGATCGGACGGAGGCTTATCCTCGGCGACAATGCTGACGAGGAGATCCGCTTCGAAGAGGGGAAGAACAAAAAGCTTCGGATTGTGTTTGACGGACATACGGCCCATGAACCGGTGATTTCAAATCTGGTTTTAAGCTGCAAGGTGCCAATCAACATTATCTTTGCCAATACGAAGGCGGTGGAGAACAAGGTCGTCGGACAGATGATCATCGAGCTTCCGGATGTACCGGAGGATGAGGAGAAGATCCTACATTATCTTCGGGTACAAAACATTAAGTTTTCGGAGGTGGAATAATGGATATTTCGATGTATCTTGAGGAAACCTGGGCGACGATCTACATGACACTGATTTCCAGTGCGATTTCCTACCTGATTGGCATCCCGCTCGGCGTTATACTGGTGGTGACGGATAAGGATGGCATCGCGCCTTGTAAGCCGGTACATACGGTACTTGGTGTATTTATTAACATTTTCCGGTCGATCCCTTTCCTGATTCTTCTGGTTATGGTATTACCGATCACGAAGTTTCTCGTCGGGACGACACTCGGACCGAAGGCGATTATACCGCCGCTGATTTTTGCATCCGCACCGTATATCGGCCGGATGGTAGAGTCAAGTCTCAAGGAGGTATCTGCAGGCGTCATTGAAGCTGCGAAGTCGATGGGCGCGACCAACGGGCAGATCATCTGGAAGGTGCTTCTCCCGGAGGCAAGACCAAGTCTTCTTGTCGGTGCAGCGATCTGCATCACGACGATCCTTTCCTACAGCGCGATGGCCGGTTTCGTCGGCGGCGGAGGCCTGGGCGCAATCGCCTTGAACTATGGTTACTACCGTTATCAGACGGACATCATGATGATCGCGGTTGTACTGCTGGTAGTTCTCGTACAGATCATTCAGGAATTCTGGATGACCCTCGCGCGGAAGACCGATAAGAGGGCACGCTGATAGGACAAGGCTTCCATCGGATCATCATCACGAGATCCTTTGAAGGCAGCTTGTGAAAGGCTGCTGTATAGTTATGATTTCCCGCATCTACCGATGCCTGAAATAATAAATGGTAAAGCCTTTATAGAAAACTTCTATATAAAGGCTGCCAGGGCGAAGAACCCAAAAAAGGCGCCCTTTGGGCGTAAAGAGGAGGAACAATTATGAAAAAGAAATTGACACTTGTACTTGCCGGACTTCTCGCGGCATCATCTCTTGCTGCATGTGGAGGCTCGAATACTTCCTCGACGACTGCTGCAGCAACTACTGCAGCCGCTACGGAAGCTCCTGCAGAGACGACCGCTGCTGCTGAGACAACAGCCGCTGCCGCTGAAACGACTGCAGCCGCCGAGACTACTGCTGCTGCCGCTGATGGTGCGGTAACACTTGATTCCAGCATTCAGCCTCTCGCCGCTGCTGTAGACATTAAGATCGGTGCATCACCATCTCCGCACGCTGAGATTCTCGAGGCAGCAAAGGATGCGCTGGCGGCCGCTGGTGTAAACATTGAGATCGTCACCTATGATGATTATGTACAGCCGAATCTTGCTGTTGATCAGGGCGAGATCGATGCAAACTATTTCCAGCACACACCATATCTTGATGATTTCAATAAGGAAAAGGGCACACACGTTGTTTCCGTCGGCAAGATTCACTATGAGCCGTTTGGCATCTATGCCGGCAAGTCCTCTGATCTTGCAAACATCGCGGATGGTGCGACAATCGCCGTTCCGAATGATACGACGAATGAGGCAAGAGCACTGCTTCTTCTTCAGGACAATGGCATCATCACACTGAAGGATGGCGCAGGTCTTACGGCTACGAAGCAGGATATCGCAGAGAACCCTCATAACGTAAAGATCCAGGAGGTTGAGGCTGCACAGATCCCGAGATCCATTGATTCCGTTGACTTTGCCTGCATGAATGGTAACTATGCAATCGAGGCTGGCTTCAAGCCGTCCGATGCGATCGCACACGAAGCTGCCGATTCCGAGGCTGCACAGACCTATGCAAACATTGCCGCTGTCAAAGAAGACAACAAGGACGCCGACTGGGCAAAGAAGCTCGTCGAGGTGCTCCAGTCAAAGCCGGTTGAGAACTTCATCAACGCCACATACGATGGCGGTGTTATCCCGACCAAGTAATTTCAAACACTATATATAGTGGTAGGGCTGTCGCAGGAAGCTGCGGCAGCCTTTTTCAGTCTGCGGGAGAGCGTGTGCCCGGAACCGGATGGCGGATGGCTGTCGAGCGTCAGAGGGGCCCCCTCCTCACTGCTCGAAAGTCTAATCGCTATCCAGACACGCCGTGCTGGGCCGGCCCAATTCAGGAAAAATCCTTGAAGGGATTTTTCCTTCAATGGGCCTAAGAAATTCGGGGTTGTAACCCGAATTTCTTACCCTGCTCGTCGTGTCTGGCTAGCGAAGACTTTCGGCTTTATGTTCGTACGGGGGCCCCTCTGACGCTCGACAGCCATCCGTCATCCGGTTCCGGGCACACGCTCTCCCGCAGACGTCCGGAAGAACAAGAAGCTTCCTGTGACAGCCCTTTTTCACGATTTTGGGCAGTTTGAATGTTATTTTTATGGCAATTTGGGCAATGTGCACAAATTTGTGATGCTTCATCTTTTTGAAGGGTGTTCTCAAAATAGCGTGATTCATGAGACCACTCGGATTTCTTCAGGAAGTCAAGGGCAGAGTGTTTTTTCATCAGTTTTTACAAAATTATTTCTTTTTCATTTTCGGCATTCCAATCCGCTTGATATTGTTGTATATTATGTGAGCAAACACAAGATGTTGTGGGTCTGGTATGAACAGAGTTCATATATGAGAGGCAACAGAAAAGGGGATTTGGAATGGGAAACGTAGCAGAGAAGGAACTTGGGAAAGAAGTTGTACGCACAAATGTCATCAAGCGGAATGGTGTCGAGGTGCAGTTCAACATTGGGAAGATCGTGAACGCCATCAAGAAAGCAAACAAAGAGGTGGCACCGATCTACCAGATGAATGATTATCAGATCATGGCCGTCGCAGATGCTGTTGCAAAGCGCTGTGAGGAGTCTCCGCATGCGGTCAATGTGGAGGATATCCAGGACATGGTCGAGACGAGCATCATGGAGATGCGCGGCTATGAGGTCGCACAGAAGTATGTGCGTTATCGCTATAAGAGAGAGATTGCCCGTAAGTCAAATACGACAGATGAGGAGATTCTGTCTCTCATTGATCAGGCAAACGAGGAGTTGAAGCAGGAGAACTCAAATAAAAACCCGGTTATTAACTCGACGCAGCGTGACTATATGGCAGGTGAGGTTTCGAGAGACCTGACCAATCGTCTTCTGCTGCCGGAGGATATCGTGAAGGCGCATAAAGAAGGCATTATCCACTTCCACGATTCGGATTACTATGCGCAGAAGGAGCACAATTGCGACCTTATTAATCTCGAGGATATGCTGCAGAATGGCACGGTGATCTCCGAGACGATGATCGAGAAGCCGCATAGCTTCTATACGGCCTGCAATATCACAACGCAGATCATCGCGCAGGTTGCTTCGAACCAGTATGGCGGACAGTCGTTTACACTGTCGCATCTTGCACCGTTTGTGGATGTTTCGCGTCAGAAGATCCGCCAGCAGGTTGTCGCAGAGCGGCAGGAGAATGGCGATGATCTCGATGAAGCAAAGATCGAGAAGACGGTTGATCGCCGGCTTCGCGAGGAGATCACAAGAGGCGTGCAGACGATCCAGTATCAGCTCATTACCCTCATGACCTGTAACGGCCAGGCACCGTTTGTGACGATGTTTATGTATCTTGATGAGGTTCCGGAGGGGCGTACGCGGGATGACCTTGCGATGGTGATCGAAGAAGTCTTAAAGCAGCGGATGCAGGGCGTTAAAAATGAAAAGGGTGTCTGGATCACACCGGCTTTCCCGAAGATTATTTATGTACTGGATGAAGACAATATCCATGAGGAGTCAAAGTATTATTATCTGACAGAGCTTGCTGCGAAGTGCACAGCGAAGCGGATGGTACCGGATTATATTTCTGCGAAGATCATGAAGCAGCTGAAGGGCGGGGATGTATATCCTTGCATGGGCTGCCGCTCCTTCCTGACACCGGATAATGAGTCTATTCCCGAGGGTCTCTGCAACGCCGGCAATAAGGCGGATGAGAAGAACTATCACGAAGGTGAGCACAAGTATTACGGCCGGTTCAATCAGGGTGTTGTGACGATCAATCTTGTCGATGTTGCCTGCTCAAGCTATGGCGATATGGATAAGTTCTGGGAGATCCTCGATGAGAGACTGGAGCTCTGCCACAAGGCACTCCGGCTTCGGCATGAGAGACTGCTTGGTACCGTTTCGGATGTAGCACCGATTCTTTGGCAGTATGGTGCACTGGCTCGTCTTAAGAAGGGCGAGAAGATCGATAAGCTTCTGTTTGGCAACTATTCGACCATTTCTCTCGGCTATGCAGGTCTCTATGAGATGTGTGTACGGATGCTTGGTAAGTCCCATACGACCGAAGAGGGACGGGATTTCTCTCTTAAGGTGATGCAGCGGCTGAATGATAAGTGTGCCGAGTGGAGAAAGGCTGAAAACATCAGCTATTCTGTTTACGGCACACCGATGGAGTCCACGACCTATAAGTTCGCAAAGTGTCTCCAGAAGCGCTTTGGCGTCATCAAGGGCGTAACGGATCACAACTACATCACGAACTCCTATCATGTAAATGTTCGTGAGCAGATCGATGCCTTCACGAAGCTGAAGTTTGAAGCTGATTTCCAGAAGCTGTCACCGGGCGGCGCCATCTCTTATGTCGAAGTGCCGAACATGCAGAACAACATTCCGGCTGTCATCAGTGTCATGAAGTTCATCTATAACAACATTATGTACGCGGAGCTCAACACGAAGTCGGATTACTGCGAGTGCTGTGGCTATGATGGTGAAATCTCCATCATCGAGGATGAGAATGGCAAGCTGATCTGGGAGTGCCCGAACTGTGGAAACCGTGACCAGTCCCGTATGTCTGTAGCACGCCGCACCTGCGGCTACATCGGCACCCAGTTCTGGAACCAGGGCCGTACGCAGGAGATCAAGGATCGCGTACTGCATCTGTAAAGTAAGCAATTTGTTTGACATGAAAGGCTGCCGCTTTGTGCGGCAGCCTTTTCAAAATAACAGGGATGGCCACCGGTATGCCGGCGAGGGCTATGCTGTACCGGATGCGTCTGGCCCCGAAAGAGGAAGCATGAAGGAGGCATTGGAATATGAAG
>OMZX01000022.1 GCA_900315665.1 uncultured Eubacteriales bacterium | reverse complement strand
CCGTGTGTTTAACCGCTCCAGGTTTAGAGACACTCAAATATTCATTGCTTTTTTTCCCTCTTATTTTATATCCGGCATTTCTATAACTTTCGCTTATGATATTGGAAATTTTCATTAGATTTTTCCTCTCAAAATTCTCTCTATTGCATTATATACACAGCAGAGAGAAAAAGATCTCATCATATATTTACAAAGTATCATCCCAAAATACTGTAATATATGGTCTGCTATATCCTTTTGGATCTTCTCCCAAAAAGCCCCCAACCGATACTGTACTGCTACGCGAAGGCCCAGATAGAGATTCAACCGTCCCCGATGGGCTTTGCACATATATGGTATAAGGATCAGAATTTGATGATACATTACAAAACAACTGGACACTGTTGATTGAGCGTTTGGATCCCAAAACACTTCCAGATGATAATGTGCTCTTTACTGAACTACTTCCGTTGATAGCGTTAAGCTTTACAGTGGTTTTACTGAAACTGCTGCTTGCAGCATATACTGGCATTGCAAACATTATGCAAGCTAAAAAGCATGCAAAAATCGAAACAAGTGATTTCTTTGTGACCTTCTTCATAAGTAAACCTCCATTTATACTTTGTTAGTGTCAAACTGTAGTATCAATAGATGAGCCGGAAAGTGAATTACCGGCTTCCGCCGACTCTCTTGTAACTCCATCTAAAGCACCGGGTTTGATTGCTTTTCCGATTTCCCAGTCAGGATCGGCTGCTTTGGCAGCAGCGTAAAGCGCCCCTGTGTACATCCTCTCATATTTATCAAGGGTGTAACCAGCCGCCAGTCTGTCCTGTTTTGGCATCTTGCGATACAGATTAAAGTATACATCTGTGCGCCTGGTTGTATCCCCATTCCCAACGCCATTTTCACGCAGGAATTCTTTTTTGGTGAGTTCAAACATTTCTTCTTTGCTGCTGTCAGGGATAGATATTACCCGTCTTCTGTTTTTTTCATTTTCTTTAGTTACAAGAAGACCGGATAATCCGGAATTCGGATCGATATAATCTCCATCGCTGTCGTACTGGCTCATCAGGTTTTTGATTCCCTGAATATTACCATACATCATTCCATTTCCCTGATTCATCATCTGTTTTACAGCAGCTTTATATTGCATGCTGTTCGTATTGATACCGGCAGCTTTTAACTTCGACTGAACAGTACTGCTGTTAAGGTCAGAAAGTTTGAAACTTCCTATCGGACTGACAACAGGTGTCTTGAATGATTTCTGAAACAAAAAAGCATAATCCGTAATTCTTGACATAAGATCACCTCTTTCCGTTTGAAATTTCCTCTTTAAATAATATATCGACCATCTTTTAATATAATTAACCGGGTTGTTTTCATTTCAGAATACGACATGATTGCTTTAACAGGAACGCTTACCAGTTATCCATATCCTCCTGTGTCGCCACCTCGCAGTAGTCGCCGTTCTCATCGTTATCAGCTTCTGAGAGCACATCAAATACCATGCCTTCCTCGATCATGGAAAGCTCCGGGAGGGTAAAGCCCAACTGCTTACAGCGGAGTAGATAGACCGCTGTGTTTACTTCCCGGTCAGTTGGGCGTCCTCTTTTTTTGGTTCTGTCGTAGCCATGCGGTTTCCGAGGTATACTGCCACGAAGGAGTCCAGTCCTTCGATCAGGCTCATGCCATCGAAGCCCGCCGCCCAGTGGATGAAGTCATCGAGAGAAAGCTGAGAGGTGGGCGTGCTTTCTGCCTGTGCATGCATGATGTAAGCGAGCTTAGCGCCGACTAAGGTATCAAGGTTTGCGCTGGAGAGATTGTTCATCGTAACCATCAGATCCTCATGGAAAACCATCCGGTAGAGAATAGCGGTCGCACCGTTTGCTTCAAAGGAGAACGGCTTTATGCTGCCGTCCTCCAGAGTCATTTCGATTTCTTTTTTCATGGTTTACCCCTTACTTTCCTGATGTTGAAGTGCTGGAAGTGCTACTCGTCCCTCCTGAAGCAGTAGAGCCGCTTGCGGCCTTCTTCGCCGGGAGGTGGACGGAATCATACCAGCTCTTGTAGGTGGCTTCGTCCGTCTCGGAGGATGTGTCAGCCTTTACGATGTTTGCGTCGAGGTCCTTGTTGTAGATCGAGGATGCGTCGATCGTAAGGCTCTCAGTCTTGACGGATACCTTATCCTCTTTGGTCTGCGCTTCGATATCCGGACGGCTTGCCGTGCAGTTATAAAGCACATGGCGGATGGCTCTGGCATCGCCGACAAACTCAAAGAGCAGGGCGAAGGGAACAGGCTGTGCGTCTGCATTCTCCACGAACACGCCGTTTGCGTCCTTGATCTCGCCGAGGACATCCGTCTTGAAATCCTCCGGGACAAGGGCTGTCTCCAGATCACCGTTGTAGCCGGTGTTGGAGCTTGTCACATAATACTTGATGTCGTCTGCGTAGAACGGTTCCTGGCTTCCCTGTGCCGAGAACTTGATCGACACGGCACCGGGCCAGACAACCGGCTTGCCGTAACTAACCGTCCCGTCTTCCGAGGAAGAAAGCAGGGCGTAGTGGACGTTTTTCAGGCCGTACCTCACCTTGTTTCTGTTACCCATAGATATGCCTCCTTACCATTTATGCTTACCGTCTTTTCTCCATCCCCAGATGATCGGCTCATGGATGTATTTCCAGTCCGTCCGGGTGAGCACCAGTCGGTCCTTCTTCCAGACTAGACCGGCACCGACCTTGAAGCCTGCATCCTCATAGGCGTCATGGAAGATCCTCGCTTTCGCTGTAGCATAGAATACATAGATCGATGCGTCCTTTGCCATCACGTCATGGAAACAGGAGAAAGCTTTCTTTAAGAACTCATATCCATCCTTATCGTTTAAGTCATCGTTTTTGATCTTCCCGGAAGTGCTCTCGAGGTTTACGAGATACGGAGGATCGGTACAGACAAGATTTACACTTTTTCCATCCAAGAGATGTGTGTATGTGTCCGGGTCTGTGGAATCGCCGCAGATCACGGTGTGTCTGCCAAGGTGCCAGATATCACCTGCCTTGGAAAAGCAGGGCTTCTGCAGTTCTTCATCTACATCGAAGTCATCCTGTTTTGCTTCGTCATCGTCCGGGTCTAAGAGCTTTTCAAGGTCTGCCTCGTCAAAACCGAGGAGGGAGAGATCGAATGAGTCGTCCTTTAAATCGGACAGCTCAACGGAGAGCATGTCCTCGTCCCATCCGGCATTCAGAGCCAGCTGATTGTCGGCAAGAATATAAGCACGCTTCTGGGAATCGGAGAGGTTCTCGGCAAAGACGCAAGGGACGGTCTTATAGCCTTCCTCACGTGCTGCCTGAACCCTCCCGTGACCAACAAGGATGTTGTACTTGCTGTCAATTACGGCAGGGGAGACAAATCCGAATTCCCGAAGGCTGGCTCTTAACTGCGCAATCTGTTCCTTGGAATGCGTTCTCGCATTTCTTGCATAAGGCACCAGTTTTTCAATCGGCACCTGTTCGAGTTTTACTGTATCCATTTATCTTCCTTTCCGTGAGCGGAGGAGCTGCTCCATCGTGTCATTCGGATTATCCGAAAACTCCTCGGTGCAGTTCTGTTTCACAATGTCATAGATCTCCATCCAGATGAGGTTTGCAGCCTTCTGAAAATGTCCGGCCATCTGGACAAATGGGGAGGTCACCACGCCTCCTGTGGTTGGATGCTTTCCAAGAAGACCGTAGGTGCTGATCGCGTCCTCGCACTGGATATAACGGGCGAAGTTCTGAGCATAGGACTCAATGAGCCGCGGGTTCACAAGGTTTTCGCACTGGCGGCGCTTAAGCCAGAGCCAGGTCTCCTTGTAGATTGCGTCAGCTCCGAGTGGTTTGCCGTTTTTCTGCCTTGCCGACAGGTATTCGCCGGGCTTTGGCATGTCGGCTCCCTCGAGCACAGCTCCGTCCGGAAGGTCGACCGCTTCAAGCTCGTCGGCTTCAAGTTCTGGGATGTCGTTATTCATGATGCGGGGAGTCTTCCCGCTCTTGATCTTGTCCGCGGCGGAGTCGGGCTTACATCCGGCTCTTATTCGCCTGCCGCCACGGTAGGTTCCGTCTTTTGCCACACTTACACTTCCTTTCCGCAGGCGGCATGGGGTTAATACCCTGTTTGAATTGAAAAAAATGCACGCGTGAGGGGGCGCCGGTCTTTTGAATAATCGCTTTTAGAGATTTTGACCGCCCCTTCGGATAGAAAATCAAAGCGGTATTTAGGCTTTCTTTGTGTTACAATAGTTAAAGAATAGCTTCTGATAGAAAAATCATGGCGGTAATTATGTTAAAAACAAATAAGATAAGCAAATTTATTCTAAAAGCAATCGTGTCAGTAATAATTGTTCTGGTTGTCATTGGGTTCTTATTTTTCTGGTTAAAACAACCTGTGTATACTCCTCTAGAGCCAAAATCAGATGCGGGTGTTCAGCTTGTTGCTGGGACTATCCAAGATTTTCGCAGCGCTACAAGCAAAATTTATATTAAATATCCAAATCAACATAAGCTCGTAACAACCAGAACTACATTTGCAGAAGATGAAGGATACGCATTGCAGAAGCCAAACAATAGTTTACATATTGAATGGATAGATGAGCACCACGTATCAGTTACGTACAAAGCGCGACAAAACCCTGAACCGCACACCGAAATAATTGAGTACTGATAGTCATCAGATTATCAGTACTCATTTTTTCTAATTACAGCTTGGAATGAAGCCAACAAGCGAATGTATTAATACATGCATCCTTTACGTCTTTATCACTATCCTTGAAATTGTTCTCAAGAGTAGAGAGAAGATTAGTGACGAGTCCTCCCACTATCTCAGATACTCGTGCCTGAATATTTGGTATTTCATTTTCCGTACCAATATCAGAACGTATCGCATCAAATTCTTTGCCTGCTTTAGCTTCAAATATTGTTTTAAACGAATCTGCAAGTGAGTCATGTTTTGCCATCTCTTTTGCTAACAATATGGCGTATCCATCACTGCATAGATCCGTAAAATTACATGTGTTATCATTATTATCTGGAGCGTGTTTCAGATCTTTTTCCGGATGTTCACCGCCAATGTAAGCTCTTGCAATTTCAGGTAAAAATTCGGTGCTGTGTGAATCATGGTATGTCTGTACTAGACTGTATACTGATACTAAGTCACCAGCCCATCCATTCCATGATGGAGGATTTAAAGGCTTGTTAAAGTAGCTTAGAGTCGTTATAGCGAGATGCGGAAGATCAATCACACCATTTAAGGAGTCTTTTAACGATGTTCCATTTCCTGCTATATATTCCGAAGCCAAATCATATAGAGAGGCTCTTTCATGCTTTAAATATAATTCAAACATTTCATCATACTGCACGTTGCTGACAATACTGAATCCGAGATTTTTTAAAATTCCTTTAGCAGATGGGTTATGAAAATATTTACCGGCCAGGAACTGTAATGCGCCCACGTTGTTATTGTAGCCGCTCTCAGCATTAGTGGTTCCGAAGAATACGCACTGACGAAGATGTGGTGTCGGGCGCCTGCCAAAGGATGCCCGGTAGATATCATTCTGACGGGAGAGAAAAGAACGAAGCGTCTCCACTTCGGCTTTCCGAAGACCTGCCAGTTCCCCTATTTCGAGAATCCAGTAGCCCTGCAGCTTCTCGGCAGCAGTCTTGTCCTTGGTATCATTGAGACTCAGGGAGTCTGAGAACCATTCGCCTGCGAGCCTCGCAATGAGCGTTGACTTTCCGATTCCTTGAGGGCCATTTAAAACCAGCATGGAGTCAAACTTGCAGCCGGGATTTAGGACACGGCAGACGGCGGCGCAGAGAGTTTTCCTCGTGACCGCCTTGACATAGTCGTTATTATCCGCACCGAGATAGTCTATTAGAAGCGTGTCCACACGCGGGATTCCGTCCCAGGTCGGCAGGCGCTTCAGATATTCTCGTATGGGATGGTAGGAGCGGTCATCGGCGACTTTCGTTACAGCAATCTGGTAGTTCCGCTGGGAGAAGGTGCCGTAGTTCGAGTCGATGTAGCTCACGAGCTGGGCGTCATCCGCATCTCGCCAGTATTTGGATGGATGCTTCCATGGGACTTCTCCCCGGATCTCCATACCGTCAAGCTGCTGATTAAAGACGATGGCTTTCAGGTTCTCGTCATTCTGCAGGATGAGGGTCAGGTTGTGGAGCGTATTCTGGAGCTGGCCGGATTTGTCGTAGGTAAGCTTTCCCTGCCAGTTCGCGCTAGAGAATTCCTCCTTTGCCTGCGCCTGCCGTTCCTTGGTGAGCAGGACCTTCACCTTCTCATTCTTTAAGGCGAGGTCCGCCATTGCCTTGTAGGAGGGCAGCTTCGTAGCCGGGGTCTCTTCTGCGCACTTCTCATCGAGGGCGGAGAACTTATGGAGCCGGACCAGATCGAAGGCATTCAGGAGCTTCCCGCAGACCGGATCGGTGGCATGGTGGGAGTAGGCAAACTTGTCATCATAGATCACGACGCCTGCGGTCCCTTCTCCGGGGATGTAGTCATAGCGGCCTTCCACGGCAGAGGGCGCGTACACATCGGGCAGGAACTTATCGATGGCCTCTGTCATCGGATAGGCCCGGCAGAACGCGCCGACAATACCCGCTTTGGTCAGAGGGTCTGCCATTTCCTTGCTGCCGTGGTGTTCGACCGCAGACTGGCGCGAGGATACGGGCCATGTGGACTCGTCATGCCAGTCATCGTAGCGGGAGAGGTAGTCGTCCGGGTTCAGGTCAGGACCGCTTTTTTCCTTATAGAAGAACTGGCCGTTCATCGATGTGCTGGGCCAGAACATGAGCCGGTGCGCTTCATAGGTGGAATCGTCGAACAGGTCGATGCCGATATCCTTTGCGACCATCCGGGATACAGCCGGGTACTCTGCCTCGGTGATTTCCCGCGTCAGGGGTATGATGAGCCGAAGACGCGGATTCTCCGGGGTGTGCTTATGCGTCGAATAGGCAAGGCAGCGGTAGGGCAGCTTTGCAATCACATCGTCCCAGATTCCGGGTCTGCCGAAGTCCATGTCGAGGGCCAGCATGGACCGGCAGAGAACATTACCTTTCTTCCGTCTGCCGTTCTTCAGGTGGCCGCCGACAAAGCCGCCGATGTCCTTTACGTCAGACTGCTGGGCTTTTGTCATCTTCCGGTATTCCTCGATGGTCTCCGTGGTGCGCTGGGTGGTGGAGACCCGGGCTTTCAGATCGTCCCAGCTGATATCGGAGTTCTTCCAGTGCGTTTCTGTCCGGCTGTTACCGTAAGAAATCTTCATAGGCCTGCCTCCTGAATCTGGTCCTCGAGGACCTTAACGGTGAACTTTAGGGCTTCGATGATAGTCGACAGTTCCGAATCGCCGCCCAGCATGAGCTCGATACCCTGTGTCCGCCCAAGACTGTCCTTAATGGCACGGGCCGTGATGTCGGTGCCGCCTTCGTTCTGGATACGGAAATAGGTGCGGCAGCCGTGACCACTGTCGCCGCCCTGATAACCGTTGGTGCCAGCCTCGACGGAGAGGATATTTGCATCGATGATGTCGCGGGACCAGGTCTCGATCTCCTTCCGGTCGACCAGTCGGGTGTTCATAGTGGTTTCGTACATAATGACCTCCTTTAGAAATAGCGGATTGGAATGTGATGCTTGAATGCTTCCGTGATCTCTGTCTCCATCCCAGGGCTTAAGTAGTTCCCGAATACCCAGAGCTCATCGCAGGAGCGGAGAAGCTGCAGATTCATCTGCATGGCCAGAGCCCGGTCAGCTGGATTGCAGTCATCCATGAACTGGGTGAAGTAGATGTGGGGAGTGACCGGAAGGAATCCCTGTTCTACAGCAAACCGGCTGTACTCACGGGCATTCTGGACATTTATCTCCACATCGCCGGAGTAGGGACTGGAGATATAAGCAAGTGGTCTCATGGGATACACCTCCTTTCAAAGCAAAAGACCCGCAGGGGAAAAGCTCCCCTGTGAGTCCTCCGTCAAAGATTTGATGCCGAATCCGTACCCTTAGCGGGTGCAAATTCTCTGAAGTTCCTCGTCAGCTGCGATTGCGGCTCTGATCTTGCGGACAGTCTTGCGGACAGCCCCTTCTGTCACACCGCGCTCACGGGCAATGGACACGATGCTCTCTCCTTCGATCAGAACGCGGGCGTAGATTTCCTGCCAGCTTTCTGGCCATGTTTCAACCAGGTCGGCAAGACGCTCCTCGGCGCGGGACTTCGGCTGATGGTTTCTCTTCCAGACGTCATAGAGGAAGGATGCCTTATCACCCATGTCATCATCATCCCCGTCAGCTCCAGACATCAGATCATCTAAGGAAGCCACCCAGTTACGCGGGACCTTCTCTCTTACAACAGCCTCGACATAGTCGGGGTCAGGCTCATAGCCGTTCTGCTCAGTGAAGCGCTGGATGAAGTCGGCTCTGTAATCGGCGATGATCTTTTTCTGCCAGTCTTCCAGTTCAGGCCTTCTGTTCTTCAGATTTTCGTAGACATCGTGATCGTCCATAGAATGGAGAAGCTTGATAAGGGGTGCTGTTACACCATCCTCACCCGGGATGACCTCGATTGTCTCGGTGATGTCATGCACCACACCGTTGATTGTCTCGGTCTCACGATGGATGTACTTGTAGCTGCCTCTCTGGTCAGCGGGTGTCTTCATGAGCTGGTCAGCCCTGTTCTCAGTGCGGACGTTCTTAACTGTTCTACGCATAAACTTTTCCTCCTGTCCGTGTCCCGGACCGGAGGTGCCGCACAAAAAAAGGGCGTGGTTGACCAACCGGAACCGGGAATAAATGGTTCCGAAATGGTCAGCACACGCTCGTAGGCTGACTTACCTTATTTAGTTGTTCTCATCGCATCCGCTCGAGCCACCTGTGTGCACCGGGTGAACGGGTGTGATGGGAGATGATGGTAAAGCGCTCTACTTGTGAACAAGGCAATCTATGCTTGCTCAGAAAATTGAACCTACGGATTGCCTGTGTTCTCTTGTATCGCCACCTGTAAATCTGTATAATTAGTAGGAATAACTATGAATTGTTCGAAACTAATACAAATACAGAAGGCAAATGGCTTTATCAACCATCTAAGATGAGTATAGGTTTTTGAACATTTTTATTCGCTGACGTGGGGACGGACATTGTCCGGACACGCTCGGACATTATTCGGACAAGTTCGGACAGAGTAAGGCGTCCGATGCTAGATTCTTTTCCCGTACCGGTTCCTCCGTTGGAAGTTCAGAGAAAGCTTGTGAATGTCCTGGATAATTTTGAGGCAATTTGTACAGATCTGAACATAGGCTTGCCTACTGAAATTGATGCCCGTCAGAAGCAATATGAATATTACCGTGATCAGCTCTTGACATTCGCTGAGACCGGCAACACGCTCGTGACAGACAGACAGACAGACAGACAGACAGGCGCTGATTAAGCTTTTGCAGTATGTGTTTGGTTATGCACCGATGAGGATAGATCAAATATGTAAAATCGCTAGAGGAAAGGTGATCTCAAAAAAGGATATAGAGGCACATCCTGGAAATTATCCAGTGTATTCTTCACAGACAGAGAACAATGGCGAATTAGGGAAGATTGATTCGTACATGTATGACGGAGAATATCTTACATGGACTACAGATGGGGCAAATGCTGGTACGGTATTTTTGAGAGATGGGAAATTTAACATCACGAACGTATGTGGCCTTTTACAACCAGATACAACGAAGGTAGATATTCACTATTTGTTCCATGCATTGTCTGTTACAGCACGATCTTATGTGAGTGCGGGAATGGGAAACGCCAAGCTTATGAGTAATGTAATGGGGAGTATTGTTATAGCGCTTCCGCCTATTCGAAAACAAAAGGAGATTTCGAAGAAACTGGATGATTTTGAAAGAATTTGCAACGATCTTTCTTCTGGCCTTCCTGCCGAGATAAGCGCTCGCCAGAAGCAATACGAATATTACAGGGATCAGCTGATTACCTTTAGAGAAAAACAAGCGTAAAGAAAAGGAGTGATGATTATGCCGTACTTTAATATAGTCGCCGAGACAAATGAAAACACGGTTGTAACAGAATATGAGCCAGTACGGCAGCGTTCCGATGCTTATCAGAGCGAGGCCGCTCTTGAGAAGGAGTTCATTCGAATTCTCTGTGAGGAAGGATATACATATCTTCCTATCCATACAGAGGAGGATCTGATCAGGAACGTCCGTAAGCAGCTGGAGGAACTGAATTCATATAAGTTCAGCGACAGCGAGTGGGATCGTTTCTTCAATGATGTCATTGCAAATAAGAACGAAGGAATCGTAGAGAAGACTGCTAAGATACAGGAAGATAATATTCAGGTCCTAAAGCGCGATGATGGTATGTCAAAGAACATTACCCTCATCGATAAAAAGAACGTTCATAGCAATATCCTGCAGGTAATCAATCAATATGAGGTGAGCACAGAAGAGGGTGCAAGGCATGATATCAAGACGATTGGCATGGTCTTCGTGCGGACACTTCGCCAGATGGATATCGGTGTGGAGGGCATTACTAAATTCAGCCTGAACCAGTTCTCCGGAAGGTATATGCTTCATATCCTTGCTCGCTTCACCTCTTACGTCAACGTGAGGATGGGCAATCCGTCGCACTTTGAGGAGTATGTAGATCGGAAGCGGCAGGGCAATACTTACGATATTGAGCACATCCTCCCGGACAAGTATGAGGACTACAAAGATTCCTTTACCGATTATGAGGATTTCGAGGAGACAAGGAATCAGATCGGTAACCTGATCCTTCTTACCAGAGACAAGAATCGAAGTTATCAGGCGATGAATTATTCTGACAAAGTGCAGAAGTACGCCGGGGACAATGTGCTGGCGCAGGCATTAAACGACAACGCCTACCATAATAATCCGAAGTTCCTTGAGGTTGCGAACGAGTATGGCATGCATTCGATACCGGTGTTTGACAAGACAAGTATCTCGGACCGTGCGGAAATTTATATGAAGATGGCCAGCGATATCTGGAACGCAGATGACATCAAAAAGCTGGCTGGCGGATGGTCCGATGAGGAAGAGAAGCAGCTCTTCAAAAATGTCAAAGGCCGCGAGTTTACTGTAGGCTATGCGAACCGGAGCTGGGCGGATGCCCTGAAGTACGGATTCCTCTCAGCGAACCTTGGCGGCAGCGGAAAGTCCATCTATAACGTGCAGTTCGGCGATACTGTATTCTGCCATGTTGCGGGATCAGGCTTTGTCGGTATTGGTGAGTGCACCTCGACAGCTGTATCTATGAAGAACTTTATGGTTCAAGTGGACGGAGTGCCGACACCGATAAGCGATGCGCCATGGCTCTCCGAGGATTCTAAGAAACAGCTGGATCCCAATAAAGAGGTTTTTATAGGAGTTACTTGGAAGAAGTATGTCACTGACCCTGCTGACGGCTACTGGGAGAAGGGAATGACCAGTGTCCCATTGGTCGCCTATATGCTCAGCGATAAAACCACACATGATAAGGTGAGAGAACATTTTGGCTACCAAGATGAAGGCTGAACCATTTAACGATTACCAAACCTTTTAACGATATAGACACTTTTTAACGATTACAGGATTTCATAGAAAGGAGGGGGTGCACTTTGGAAAAAGCAGCAACATTGCAGAGAGGAGCATTTCCTCTTTTTGCTTATCTGAATGTCGCAAGCCAGGCTGTCAGAACCTCAGAAAAGCCTTTATTTCAGGCTTTGATAGATGATATACTCTTCGGTGAAAACTGGAATAATCAGGACATTGATCTTAAGACCAGATGCATTATCACGGTTGTTGCTCTGATTTCAAGAGGTGTGACAGATTCAAGCCTTAAGTATCACCTGACGAATGCTAAGAATCATGGCGTAACACAGAAGGAGATGGCCGCGATTATTACACATATTTCGTTCTACAGCGGTTGGCCGCTTTCGTGGGCTGCTTTCAATATGGCTAAGGAAGTTTATGATGAAGCAGTTCCCGAGCTGACAGAGAAGGATAAATTCCAGAACACAATCTTCTTCCCGGTTGGAGAGCCGAATCCATATGGACAGTTCTTCGATGGACAAAGCTATCTTGCTCCGGTATCGACAGAACAGGTACCTGTGTTTAATGTAACTTTTGAGCCGGGCTGCAGGAATCATTACCACATTCATCACGCAAAGAGCGGCGGAGGCCAGATGCTGATTTGCGTAGGTGGTAGAGGATATTATCAGGAAGAAGGCAAGGAACCGGTTGAGATGACCCCGGGAAAGGTGGTAAATATTCCTGCCAATGTGAAGCACTGGCATGGAGCAGCTCCGGATTCATGGTTTGCGCATCTTGCAATAGAGGTTGATGGCGAAGAAACCAGCACGGAGTGGCTGGAACCGGTGCCTGAGGAAGAGTATAGGGCGCTGGGATAAAAACTATGAAAAAACTTTTTGTCCCCTATTGACAAGAAGCGTGGCCGAAGGCGTGGGCAGTTTTTAATCTCGCAAAAACAGTTTGGACAGTGGATGAGCAGGCAACAGAGAAAAATCAGATTTCAAATGGTGAGTCGGCGTCTGCACCTGCCACAGATGATAAAGGTCGTGATGCATTCCAGAAGACAATCTTCTTCCCAATTGGTGAGAAGAATCCTTATGGCAAGTACTTCGTCGGACAGAGCTATCTTGCACCTGTGTGCGGTGAGCCCTTTCCAATTCACAATGTTACCTTTGAACCGGGGTGTCGTAATAACTGGCACATACATCATGCGGACAAAGGCGGTGGACAGCTGCTGATTTGTGTCGGAGGAAGAGGCTGGTACCAGGAATGGGGCAAAGAAGCTGTTGAAATGACTCCTGGTAAGATCATCGAAATCCCTGAAGGCGCGAAGCACTGGCACGGCGCGGCACCAGATTCATGGTTTTCGCATCTTGCCTTCGAAATCCCCGGTGAGAATGCTTCCAACGAGTGGCTTGAGCCGGTAGCGGTTGAAGAGTATGAAAAGCTGAAATAACTTGATTTGTATCATCAGGCGGAATGATTCGGAACGGATTATTCCGCCTGATTTTTATGAATTGTAAGTAATCAGCAAAATGAGAAAGAAGCCGAGGCAGGTTACGGCAACGCCCTTGCCGCCCTAAAAATAGTCCCACACATTGACACATAATATACCATGATATATACTCAAATCAATAGTCATAGAACGATGCAATGATGAAAAGGTATAGAAAAAGTCAAACGATTGAAATTATTTGATTTTTGGTTTGACACAAAAGAAAGGACATACCATGAAAACAACGGAGGGCAATATCACAAAGGCTTTCATGAATGGACGCAGTCAGGCGGTCAGAATTCCAAAGGAATACCGGTTTCCTGATGAAGATCTGTTTGTCAATAAGGTTGGGGATTCTCTCGTTATTACACCGAAGAGTGCACTCAAGGAAACATTTGAAAAAGGGCTCAAGATGTTTTCTCCGGATTTCATGGTGGAAGAGGATGAGGAGAAAGCGTGATGTATCTTCTGGACACCAATATTCTGATCTTCGCAGTTCGTCATCCGGATGGAGCTTGTGCAAAGCAACTGTCGGAGCATGTCGGAAAAGATGTGTATATTTCTGTGGTGACTTATTCTGAGCTTCTTTATGGGGTTTTACATAGCAGTTATCCTGAAAAAAACAGGAGAGCGCTAAATATGATTCTTGCCGGGATTCCTATCCTTGATTTTGATTTAAGTGCTGGTGAAGAATATGGCATGATATTATCAGAGTTAGCGATCAAAAAGATTGATAGAAACCAGAATGTACGGGATCATATGATCGCAGCACATGCGCGGGCAAAAAGTTTTACCTTGATTACCGATAATATAAAAGATTTTCAAGATATAGACGGCTTACAGATCGAGAACTGGAGTTGAATCTGTCAAACTGAAAATTACGAAATTTAGTAAAGTTTTTGCAAATGATACTGATTTTCCGCCGTACGACAACGGGAGGTTTTATGAAGAATCAAGTAACAAAAAATATAGAGGATCCGATCTTTTCTTCGGAGCAGGCGCATCTTACGGAGGTGTACGGTAAGCTCAGTGCGAGAAAGGCCGCAATTGAAAAGGAGCTTAAGACCTTACGGAAGGAAGCTGCCGAGGAGAAAAATACTGTCAGTGATGATCTTCAGTATGACTTCATCGGGATTGAGGAATCGCAGGAAACGCTCATCGAGTTTGAAACGATGAGCCGTGCAGTCGAGCAGATGAATATCAGTGAAGCTGCACTTTACAAGCGGCACGATGATATCAACCGGCTTCTGCCGCATCCATACTTTGCCCGGATCACGGTGGATTTCCAGGAGGATGACGACGCTGGTGACACTGCTGCAAAGAACGATATTGCAAAGGAAGATGAGAGAGTTGCCGATGAAAGAAATGATGTCACAGGTGCGAATGTGACGGAAGCTGATAGTGACGATGTAGAGGACTTTTACATTGGCACGACCGCGATGGCTTCGGAGGATCACACACCGCTCATCATCGACTGGAGAAGTCCGATTGCGGAGGTCTACTATAATCAGGAAATGGGGCATACCTCTTATACAGTCGATGATAGAACGATTCCGGTGAAGCTGAAGCTAAGACGCCAGTTTGACCTCGAGGAGAAAGTTCTCAAGGCATATTTTGATACGAAAATTGCACTCGAGGATCCGCTTTTGATACACTCGCTGACCCGGAAGCGTACCGACAAGATGCAATCCATTACAGAAACGATCCAGAAGGAGCAGAACGAGGTCATCCGTTATCCCGATGTCCCGGCGCTTTTCGTAGAGGGCATCGCTGGTTCCGGGAAGACGTCTGTACTTCTCCAGCGCATCGCCTATCTTTTCTATCGCCAGCGCCGGACTCTGAAGCCGAACCAGGTCTGCCTTATTACTTTGAATCCGGTCTTTCAGCAGTATATTGATCATGTACTGCCTGAGATGGGCGAGATGAATCCGGTCACCATGACATGGTCTGATTTTCTTTACTCGCTGTCTATCGACAGCCTCGGTGAAGCAGATATCACAGAGGCTTCTGCGCTCCGGAAAATCGATGAAAGACTGCCGAAGCTCGTGCTCAATGAGCACTTCCTACACCACATCGGCTATAAGGGACAGCGTATCATCGATAAAAAGCAGATTACACAGATCCTTCGAAAATATGGAAAAACAAGCTCCCCGGCCTGGCTTGTGCAGAACGCTGTAGAGGAGCTCCTCGAGCTTGCAAAGACCAACGCAAAGCGCCTGCAGAAAAAGGAAGAAGAGCGAACCGGCAGCGATATCTTCGACGAAGAAAACACTTATGAAAGTAAGCTTGGCGGCGTGCTAGATAAGATCCGGCAATTCGCGTGGCTTGATTTTGATGCGATCGGGCATGCCCTTATGGGTAAGGAAAAGGATGAAACACTTACACCAGCAGAATATACATACCTTCGACTCTCTCTGACCGGAGAAAGCGACCGGAATACAAAATATGTGATCATTGACGAAGCACAGGACTATACGGAAGCACAGATCATGGTGCTCCGCAAATATTTCCGCACCGCGCACTTTATGTTCCTCGGCGATGAATACCAGGCCATCTACGGCGGCACTGCTACCTTCCGCGATATCCGAAGCCTTTTCAAGGAAGACGATGTAAAGGAGCTCCGCCTCATGACCAGCTACCGCTCCTCACCGGAAATCACGAAGCTGTTCCTCTCCCTCCTGCCGGATGAGATCAAGGTAGAGACCCATTCCGTACAGCGCGAAGGCATCGAACCGGAGATCGCAGCATTTGAAAATCATGACCAGTACGTCGCAAAGCTCCTTCAGGTACTTGAGGACAATGCCCACACCTCCGGCCTGACCGCAATCATCTGCAACGATTGGACAGGCCTGAATCTTCTGACAAACGCCTTGAAGGATAAGACACCGCACATCATGAAAAAACACGAAGCCCTCCCGAAAAGCGGCATCGTCGCCATGGAGCTAAGCCTCGCAAAAGGTCTCGAATTCGACACCGTCATCCTCCCCGACGTAACCGACCGCCAGTATCCCGACCGCGACCTCTACCGCCACCGCCTTTACACCGCCATGTCCCGTGCCACCGAGAAGCTCATCATCCTTGCAGATGGCCAGCTTTCGAGCTTAATACAAAGGTAAATATTATGGATGTGACACCGGGACTTTCGAGCGTGAGCTAGGGCGCCCCTCCAGCTTGCCGCCAGCTTGTGCTGACGCAGCCGCTGCGCTGATCTTTCGGTCAGTCTCGCGTCCGGTAAATCAATAGTGCCGCACGACGCGGAAGCGCTGCAGTTCGACATCCGGGTCATCCGGGTCGATGCCGGCCTTCTGCTTCGCGATGCGGAGCTGCTTCTCCACCGTGTCGACCCCATCGAGATTCGGCAGCAGGAGCCCACGAAGACCATTCTTCGAGACGATCACCCCGTAATTTTTCACATCGAGCTCTGCCGGTGAGCTGATTCGTTCCGTCGGAGATAAAACATCGACAGAGTACTCCAGCTTATCGAGCTCATCCTCCCGGATCGTATCAAACCGCGGATCCCGCGTCGCTGCAGAAATCGCGTTATGGATGATCTCCGAAGCGATATTCCGCTCCGCCGGGCGGATCGTACCGATGCAGCCGCGAAGATTTCCATCCTCATGGATCGACACGAAGACACCCGCACGAGAAGCTGACATCGCAGGATCTGAAAGCTCCTCCGGTGTCGCTCTGTGCATGCCATTTCCGCGGATAAACTGTTCGACAGTCACCCGTGCAAGATGCACATAGGCATCCTCCTTCGCACGCTGCTCCGAAATCTTCGCTGACTGCCGGCTTCTCCATGCCTTTAAAGCATCGACACCTTCATTCGTTTTCTTCACTTCGTATGTGCACACACCATAGCCGACCCCAAACGTATCCTCATGACTAAGCTGCTTTGCTTCCACCTGATACCCACACAGCGCACCCGCCATGATGACGAAGCTCCGGTGTCCGCATTCCGCTGCATCCGAACAGAAGTTATCATCGTAGTCGAAAAGCTCGGAAAAATTCCCGCTGCCCATCGTCCGCATGATCCGATCATCATACACCGGGCCCGCCGGATCCAGCCCGTACGGCCCGTCCTTTTTCAGCTTGTGACTTAAGTCACCGGACGCGATGAGACACACACGACGATCCAGCATATCAGCAGTTTTCTGAATCAGCTTTCCAAGCGCATAATGCTTACTTAAGGCAAGTCCCGAGAGGCCGATGCGGACAGTATGGTAATCAAAATCCGCAAATTCATTAAAGAACCGAAGGGGTATCATCGTCCCGTGATCAAGTGCCGGATCCCGTTCACCGAGCGTGCCTGCCGGGATATCAGCATCCTTTGCTAGCTCCGAAAGCGTCGCCACAAATTCCTGATCATAAAACGTGAAGAGCTTTACCTCTGGCGCACGGAACTGGCGGAAATCACCGCGCGCAGAACGTCCCGGAGAGATATGAAAATAGTCCCGGTACATAACCGTATGCGGCGATGTGATGACGACTGTATCCGGATGAAACGATGCGAGAAACTGCATCGCGTCCCGATACGCATCGGTCGTCTTCTGAATTTTCTTTTCCTCTCCATGGCCGATCTCCGGAAGGATGATCGGCGGATGTGGCACCATCACAGCAGCTAAAACACTCATAGTTCTGCTCCAATCTATTCACAAAAGATAAGTCATTCGGAACAATTAGCGCCATTGTCGGTTAACAGTAAAGTTCCGATGGCTTGAACTGTATCAGCAATTTCCGGTATAAACATAATGCAATTTCCGACGCGCTACATCTGCGAGATGATAGACCAAGCCAACATCAGTCGCTTCGCGATCCGTCATATGATAGCGTGGAAAGAACCGGGAGACATGCAGTGGGATGTCGGCACCGGACTGCCCGCCGTAAACCTTGGAAAGCCCCACGATAAAGTCTGTGATTTCTTCCATCTCCGAATCCTTATCATTTTCTCCGGGCACGATCAGTGTCGTCAGCTCGACGTGGCAATGCTGCACGGCCTCCCGAATAAAGGCTTCGGTTTCCTGCAGATTCCCGTGAAGTGTTTCACTGTAATACGACGGCCGGATGCCCTTCAGGTCGATGTTCATCGCATCGATGTACGGAAGGATTTCACGAAGAACCGGAAGCGAAGCTGTGCCGTTCGTGACGAGAACATTGAGCAGTCCCATCGCATGACTCCGGGCAGAAACGTCACGGATGTATTCCCGCGAAATCAGAGGTTCATTATACGTAAACGCGATGCCAATGTTGCCTTCCTCGACGCTGAGTGACGCTGCGAGGGATACGAGGGCATCAGGAGACACGAAACGGCAGCCGGGAAGCTTCAGCGGAAGAAGCTGAAAGCGGCTGTCACCCTCTTCATAATCAAATATGCCATGAGAGCTGGCACGTTCGGCAGACTGGCTGCTATACAGTTCGGACGGATGCACAATCGTATGGCTTTTTTCTAAAACACTAAAGGCCTCGTCTGCAGCCTTAGTTGGATCATACATGGAGATGTCAGAATTCTGGCAGAAGGGACAGCGGAGATTGCAGCCGAAGGAACCGTATGACAGAATCTTCGAGCCCGGGTGAAAACGATGCAGCGGTTTTTTCTCAATCGGATCCAGGGCGAGCGATGTAGCCTGGCCGTAGTTCACCGGGATAATCTCACCATGCGTATTACGACGGGCATGGCAGAAGCCGGTCTGTCCTTCCTTTAAGACACACCTGTGAAAACACACATTACAGGTCGCTGCCGTATTTTCTTTTTTTAAAGTCGCTTCTTCACTCATCATAACCCCTTTCTTACCCTTTCCCTATCATACTATCATTTTCATGAATCGTGGTAATTTTGTTTGTTTTTCGATATACTTGGAAACAGTTCGATGGGACTTTGAAAATCCGTCCCCATTGACACACGGAGTGCATGAGCGCACGAATATAATTTTCTAAGAAGGACAGAATCATGCCGGAAAAGAAGGCGCCGAAAAATAAAACGATCGATATCACAGTCGAAGAGGGAAGATCATATCTCGAGCGCTGTATCTGCTTTAATCTGCAGCGAATGAGAGATGAGGCTCCGAGAGATTTGCATGAATCTAAGAGAGATGATCCTTTATCGAGTAATCTACAGTTAAATCTAGAGATATCATCGCCATCAAAAATTGATATCGCGATGCTGCAGGACAGATTGATCTGTGGAGACAGCTTTTCTGTCCTGCCGAAGTTGCCGGAGCATTTCGTGGATCTTCTTATCGCCGATCCGCCGTATAACATGGATAAGGAGTTTCATGGTGGAAAATTCAAAAAAACTTCGGATGAAGCGTATGCTGAATATACCGAAAAATGGGTAGTACAAGCCAAACGGCTGATGAAAAGAAACGCTTCTATCTACGTCTGCTGTGATTGGGTGTCAAGTGGTGTCATTGAACGAGTACTGCGGAAATATTTCATGATACAGAACCGGATCACCTGGCAGAGGGAGAAGGGCCGTGGGGCGCTACGGAACTGGAAGAACGGGATGGAGGACATCTGGTTCGCGACGAATTCCAGCAAATATACGTTTAATATTGATGCGGTGAAGCAGCGGCGGAAGGTCATCGCGCCGTATCGTGTCGATGGGAAGCCGAAGGACTGGCAGGAGACAGAACAGGGAAATTTTCGGGACACCTATCCGTCAAATTTCTGGGATGATATTTCAGTGCCGTACTGGTCGATGCCGGAGAATACCGCACACCCGACACAGAAGCCGGAGAAGCTTCTTGCGAAGCTGATTCTGGCAAGCTCCAATGCCGGCGACATGGTCTTCGATCCCTTCGCGGGGTCTGGTTCAACGCTTGTTACTGCGAAGAAATTAGGCCGGCATTTTTCCGGAATCGAACGGGATGAACAGTACTGCGTCTGGGCCGAAAAGAGACTTGAAATGGCAGAGACGGATCAGACGATCCAGGGTTATGCGGATGCAGTGTTCTGGGAGAGAAATACGGCTGAGCTGCAGGAAAAAGCAAGAAAAAGAGAGTAATAGAATTTGTATATGGAGAATGACGATGACGGACTAAAAAAATTTTCCGAAAATCGTCATTCTTTATTTGATTAAGGGAATAAAAAAAGGTATGATATGTAAAGTAATAGTAAGAAACGGAGCATTTCTTATACTTTTAACTTTTTGTCTTGCGAAGCTTCGATTTTACTATTTTGAAACAGCTTATATAATCCTGTGGTTTCCTGCAGGATTTTCCTTATAGATAGATTTGAGGTCAGAATATGGCTCGTGTTACGATTCTTCTTCTGCCGGTCTTTGTTCTGCTGATCACGCTCATGGTGATGGGTTGTGGCGGAATCAGACTGGAGATGCCTTCTTATACCTCCGGTGCAGTGACTACTGCAGCAGCGGCAGCCGCGATGATGGATGTCACGACAGATACTGAGATGACTTATGCACCGGTTAGTCTTGCAGCTACCGATTCTCTTTACAGTGTCGGCGATTATCATGTTTCTCATGAAGGAGATTCCTTCACCATCATTCTATATACAGAGTCGGATGCTTCCTGGACCGTACGCGATGCGGATGAAAGCACAGTTACCTTTGCGGAAAACCATGTAGATCATGCAGCTTCCGGAAAGGATGGCAAGTATACCTATATTTCCGGTGAGATGAGCGGTAAAGGAGATACTGCCTTTGCCCTGTCCTATGGAAGAAGTGATGGCAGCTCTACGCTTTACTATGAGGTGCATGTCAGTGCTGATCAGCAGGGCATCGGGTCGTTGTACCTCGATAGTTTGCGGTGATTTCGGATCCTTCAGATTTTTAGGTTGAAACAGCCGGGATATGTCATGTGTGCGGCGCGTTCTTTAAACATTCTTCAAATCCCATAGATTTTATAATTTCCTGTTGACAAGTTAGCAACTGTTCTGTATATTATAGCCATCGGTTAGATAAAACTAACTGAAACAAATCCAAAGTGGTACGTCCTCCTGACCATAAGCGTGCCATAATGGGAAATCTCCTGAATCAATAGACAAACCAAGTGTTCACGAAAAGACCCGGACAGCTGTCCGGGTCTTTTCGTCTTTTCTTTTACAGAGACTTTACATCATTCTATGTCAATGCTAAAATCTCAAGAGTAATTAGCGATAACAAACTATAATTTAGCTGTAAATGCGCTAAATTCTAACCAATGAATGATATTTGGTTATTGATGACAAGGAGGTTTTAATATGTTTGAGTGGAAAAAGCTTGGTCTGTTCGCTGGTGGTGTTCTTTTCGGTACAGCGGGTATCGCGATTCTGAAGAGTACAGATATGAAGAAGGCTTATACGCAATGCACAGCAGCTGTGCTTCGCGGCAAGGATTCTGTCGTAAAGTGCGGTACTTCCTTTAAGGAGGGCTGTGGTGATATCTATGCGGATGCAATGGATATCAATGACAAGCGTTATGCCGAGGCCGAGAAGAAGGAGATCGAGCGCTGCAAGGCAACCATTGCTGAGAATCAGGCTAAGGTAGAGGAATACGAGAAGAAGGAAGCTGCATCAAAGGCTGACAAGAAAGACTAATTACTATGCGATATGTGATTTTACATGAATCGACGGGCAGACTCCGGATTCATTTTGCGACACCGCAGATGACGGCGGCACAGGCCGATGTGCTGGAGAGCTTTTTATCTGGCAGCCCGTCTGTAAAAAAATGCAGCGTGTATGAGAGGACGGCCGATGCGGTCGTCTTCTTTGCACCGGGGAGAAAAAAGGATGTGCTCGCATGCCTCGAGCAGGCGGATTATGATGATGAGGAGCAGAAGGCTCTGGTACCGGCGGATACCGGACGTCTCCTTAATGAAGAATATCAGGAGAAGCTGGCGTTCCCGATCATCGGTTATGTATTCCGTAAGATCTTTTTCCCGGCACCGCTTGAGATGATCTGGACCATAGCGAAATCGATCCGGTTTATTGGAATGGGCATCCAATGTTTGCTTCGTGGGAAGCTTGAGGTTGCTGTGCTCGATGCGAGTGCGATCACGGCATCTATGCTGCAGGGCGATTTTAGTACAGCCGGCTCTGTGATGTTGCTTCTTCATATCGGCGAGGTGCTTGAGGAGTGGACACATAAAAAGTCGGTCAACGATCTCGCGCGGACCATGTCCCTAAAGGTCGATCGTGTCTGGATGCATACCGGTGACACGGATGTACTGGTACCCATCGGGCAGCTTAAGACCGGGGATGAGATCGTCGTGAGAACGTCCAATGTGATCCCACTCGATGGTGTCGTGGTATCCGGTGAGATGACGGTGAATCAGTCCTCGATGACCGGAGAATCCGTGCCGGTTGTGAAGACACAGGACGCACCGGTCTATGCCGGTACTGTCGTCGAGGAGGGAAGCTGCATCATCCGTGTGACGAAGACACAAGGCAATGGTCGCTACGATCAGATCGTCACGATGATCGAGGATTCCGAGAAGCTGAAATCTGCGACCGAGACGAAGGCCTTTCATCTTGCGGATAAGCTGGTGCCATGGAGCTTTGCAGGTACAGTGATCACCTATCTTTTGACGCGTAATGTTTCCCGCGCGCTGTCCTTCCTGATGGTGGACTTTTCGTGTGCGCTGAAACTGTCTATGCCACTCACGGTGCTTTCCGCGATCCGCGAAGCCGGTGGACATAACATGACGGTGAAGGGCGGGAAATTCCTGGAGGCTGTGGCGAAGGCGGATACGATCGTCTTTGATAAGACCGGTACGCTCACGCATGCGACACCGAAGGTTGTCAGGATCGAATGCTTCGGGTCCTGGAAGCCGAAGCAGGCCCTGAAGATCGCGGCCTGCCTCGAGGAGCATTATCCGCACTCGATTGCAAATGCTGTCGTTCGGAAGGCGGAAGAGGAAGGCATCCCGCATCGCGAGATGCATACGAAGGTAGAATATGTGGTCGCGCATGGTATCGCCAGTACGATCACGAAGACCGGAGAGAAGGCCGTCATCGGAAGCTATCATTTTGTGTTTGAGGATGAGAAGTGTACGATTCCGGAGGGTGAGAAGGAGAAGTTCGAAGCGCTGCCACCGGAGTACTCGCATCTTTACCTTGCTGTCGGCGGTGTGCTAGCTGCAGTGATCTGTATCTTCGATCCGCTTCGCGAGGAAGCGAAGGACGTTATGGATGCGCTGCATGTCCTCGGCATCTCGAAGATCTGTATGATGACCGGTGACAGCTTCCGTACGGCGCAGGCAGTTGCAAAGCAGCTCGATATCGATGAATTTCATGCAGAGGTGCTGCCGGAGGATAAGGCCCGCTTCATAAAGGATGAGCATAAGGCCGGCAGAACGGTCATCATGGTCGGTGACGGGATCAACGATACCCCGGCGCTGTCAGAGGCTGATGTAGGCATTGCTGTGTCGGACGGCGCGGCGATTGCACGAGAGATTTCGGATATCACGATTTCGTCCAGCGGACAGCAGGGTTCGAGTTCATCAGATGCACTTCATGGAATGAATACAAGCGATAGAATATTTGATACGCCTTCCACTGGCGGACTTCATGAGCTTGTCTATCTCCGGAAGCTTTCGATGGCGATGATGCGTCGGATCGACCGGCATTACCGGTTCATCATGACTTACAACGGCTCTTTGATTGCACTTGGCGCGGCAGGTGTGCTTCAGCCTGCAACATCGTCACTGCTGCATAACATTTCGACCGTAGCAGTCGGAACATATTCGATGACAGACCTTAAGGTGTAGTTGACACCAGTAAGAAGAGTTAGTATAATCTAACCATAATAGTTAGCGATTACTAACTATACTAAAAAATACCGGAGTAAACCGGTCAGGCTGGAGGGCAAAGATGGATAAGGTTTATGTAGTGTACTGGTCACAGACAGGTAATACAGAAACGATGGCGCAGGCTGTCGGAAAGGGTGCTGAGGCAGCGGGGAAGGAGGCATCGGTTGTAGCGGTATCTGATATCACAGCGGATGTGTTGAAGGATCTCCCGGGGTTTGCATTGGGCTGTCCTGCGATGGGCGCGGAAGAGCTTGATGATAGCGAGATGGATCCTTTTGTAACAGAGGTCGAAGCGTTCACAAAAGGGAAGACGATCGCACTTTTCGGCTCCTATGGCTGGGGCGACGGCGAATGGATGCGAACCTGGACAGAGCGGATGCAGAACGCCGGTGCGACGGTCGTAGATGGCGAAGGCGTGATCGCAAATGAAGCTCCGGATGAGGAGGCACTTTCGAAGTGCGAGGAGCTTGGGAAGAAGCTGGCTGCGCTGTAATCAAGAAGAGGGAAAAAGAGATGGCAGACGAGCTTTCAGAGAAGCTTTTACGATATGCACCGCAGACACTAGCGGGAATTAAGACCGGCAGCATATTTAATATCCACGACATTGCAGTCGGAATGCTTGAGCTGGAAATCGCAGTGCTCAATTCGAAGCTGAATCCGATGGATATCTATATTGAGCGAGTGCAGAGCAAGAAGGGAAATTCTCTCATCTATGTTTATCGGAAGCAGCAGTTAATTCGGGATCTCGAAGATCCGACTGCAAGGAAGCTTCTCTGGTATAAGGGCTATCCTTTCGTCGGTGCGGATGCAGACACGATTCTATACGGTCGCATAGAGCACCTTAAGGAGAGGCTTACAGATTATGACTGCTTCCCGCACGAGATCGGACTTTTCCTCGGCTTTCCGGTCGAAGATGTGAAGGCCTTTATCGAAAAGGATGGCCATGATTGCCTGACCTGCGGCTTCTGGAAGGTCTACTGCAATAAATCCCAGGCACTTGAAACCTTCCGCCAGTACAAAATCTGTGCCCGTATCTATAACGAGGCGGCTGACCTTAAGATTCCAGTTACGCGGATGACAGTGAACCTTCGTAATGTTGACATCAGTAGAGGATACCGGAAGGCTTCATAATGATACTTAAAAAACCGGAAGAGGTGACAATCCTTCTTCCGGCTTTGATATTGAACGAAATAAAATTTAGAAGTGTGAAATCAGTGCATCGACGTCGGACATCGCAGTTGCCCAGCTTGTGCAGAAGCGGATGACGGAATGCGTTTCATTCGGCTTCGTCATGAAGCCATAGCCGGCGAAGGTCTGGATGCGCTTCACTTCCTCGTCAGTCACGGTGAAGAACTGCTGGTTCGTCGGGGAGTCGAGATACATGTCGAGACCCTTTGCAAGTAAGCCCTTTTTAATGGCCATCGCAGTATCAATCGCGTTCTTTGAAATCTTCAGGTAATTATCGTCGGTGAAGAGCACGTCAAACTGCACACCGATGATCCAGCTCTTTGCAAGCACGGCACCGGACATCTTCCGGATCGTGAAGAAGTCCTGCTCGAGAGACGGGTCGGTGAAAACAACAGCTTCTCCAAGCAGTGCACCGACCTTTGTTCCGCCGATGTAGAAGACATCGCAGCAGTCCGCAAGATCCTGAAGCGTCACATCCGTGTCGTAAGCAGCAAGTCCGTAGCCTAGACGTGCGCCATCGATAAAAAATGGAATCTTATATTTCTGACAAACCGCGTGAAGGTCTTGAAGCTCCTTCTTCGAATAGAGTGTGCCCCATTCAGTCGGATGAGAAATATAGACCATGCCTGGACGTACCTCATGCTCCCAGTTCTCATCCTTATAGAACATCCGGACATAGGTGTCGAGCTGCTCTGCGGTGATCTTTCCATCGACGCCGGTAATCGGCAGTACCTTATGTCCCGACGCCTCGATCGCACCCGCTTCATGCCAGGCGATGTGACCGGTATCTACACACACAACACCGAACGACGGGCGTAGAAGTGCTCGGATCACGGTCGAGTTCGTCTGTGTTCCGCCGATCAGAAAATGCACCTTTGCGTCGGGTTTTCCGCAAGCTGCCTTGATTTTCTCTGCAGCCGATGCACAGTATTTGTCGAAGCCATAGCCGGTATTCTTTTCATAATTGATTTCCTCCAGCTTCTTGAGAATCGCCGGATGACAGCCCTCCATATAATCACTTTCAAAATGAAGCATCATTTTCTCCTCTCCGAATCGACAATGAGTCATAAATCCCATTTACTTTTATTGCCCGAATCTGCGTATGTTTCTGACAGCTTTTATTTTCATCAGAATTAGTGCTGTGTCAATCCATATTCTGGTTATGCCAACAATAACCGGACCTATGCTTCCCGAATCGCTTTATTCAATGAGTTCAGTACGCGTTTCTTATCGGCACTCCATAGTGGCGCGATAAGAAGCTGCTTCGGGCCATCACCAGTGATGCGGTGGACGACAGTGCCCTCCGGGAGGAGAGTGAGGCAACGGACGACGGCATTAGCATATTCCGGGAGTGTCATGATGTGGAAGGGGTGCGTCTCATATTCCGAAGCAAGCGCCGTTCCGCGGAGCACATGCAGAAGCTGCAGCTTGATGCCGTCATTTCCAATGCCTCCTTCAGCCTGCATAAACGGTGCATATAGTGAAGCCACATGCTTTACAGTGGCTTCCATATCCGATAGCTCTTCGCCGGGCAGTCCGATGATCACGTGCGTGATGACCGTAAGACCTGCAGCCTTCAACCTATAATATGCATCATCGTACACAGCCGTATGATAACCACGGAGAATGTGTTCTGCGATATCATCCCGCGCAGTCTGAAGTCCGAGCTCAACCCACACCGGCTTGACTCTATTCAGTTCCATAAGCATGGAGATTTTTTCATCATCGAGACAGTCCGGTCGTGTGCCGATCGAGAGAAGACAGATTTCAGGCCGGCGAATCACGTCGAGGTAAAGAACACGAAGCCGTGCAGTATCGCCGTAGGTGTTCGTATAGGACTGAAAATAAGCGACATATCTTCGGCTTTCAGGTGGGATCGAGGCGGGAAGCTTCGCATCCACCCGCTTCCGCGCGAGCCGAATCTGTTCATCGATCGGAAGCAGAGGCGCCGCGAAATCACCAGAGCCTCCCTCTGAGCAGAACGTACATCCGCCGGTTCCGAGCTTGCCGTCCCGGTTCGGACATGAACAACCGGATTGCAGCGACAGCCGGTAAATTTTCTGCCCGAAGGTTTCTTTTAACACATCAGACACGTGAATATATTCCATCAAGAATCCCCTTTCAAACCACCTGTTTTATGATACAATACCCCACGGACTTTCATCCGAAAATCTCCATATTCTGATTGATCTTCTGCTTATGGATGCAGCAATCTTTGTGATCAATATCGTCCTTGCACACTTCATCTATAACAGCCGCTGGAAGCTATCTCCGAAGTGCCACGTATGATGGCATAGCACAAATAGTATAAAGATGCATATCGGAATTGAGGGAATAAAACATCTGAAGTCGAAACTTGAATGATAGTGAATCACGAGTTAGTATATTATAAAGCAGTAACCTATAAAGACTAACAGTGTATATACAAAATGGAGACGAAAAGATGTTCTTGTGCAGAGAGAAGGAATTAAATACACTAGAAAAACGCTATGCAGGGAATTCCTGTGAATGCGTTGTTATATATGGTCGGCGCCGAGTCGGGAAAACGGCATTAATTAATGAATTTATAAAGAATAAAAGAACAATATATTTCTCGGCATTACGAGCAAGCGCAGAGGATAACCTGGAAAGCTTATCTAAATCAATACAGGAATACCTTTATCCGGGAAGTATTGCGGCACCTGTTTATCATTCCTTTGAAGAAGCATTTTCCGAGATTACCCGTATTGCAAAGAATAATAAAGTGGTCTTTGTGATAGATGAGTTGCCATATTTATGTGAATCGGATGATTCCATTCCATCCAGACTACAGCACCTTTTAGATCATGATTGGGAGTGTTCCGGTTTATTCCTTATTCTTTGCGGTTCGTCCATGAGTTTTATGGAGAAAGAAATCCTAAGTGAACAGAGTCCTCTTTTTGGGAGAAGAACCGCACAAATAAAACTAGAACCATTGGATTATTTTGATGCTGCAAAATTTCATCCGGAGTGTTCGGTAGAAGACAATGCACTGATTTACGGGATTACAGGCGGTGTTCCGCACTACATTAATAAGTTGAATGTACATGGTTTGGTAAAAGATGCACTTCTGGAAAACTTTTTTGACAGTGCATCTTACTTATTTGAAGAACCGGAGAATTTACTACGGCAGGAGCTTCGAGAACCTGCTTTTTACAACTCAATGATTGCGGCGATAGCAGGGGGAACATCGAAATTCAGTGATATTGCTTCTAAGCTTCATATTCCCACAGCCAACTGCAGTAAATATCTTAATACTTTAATGGAACTGGGTATCGTAGAAAAGGTAGAACCCATAATAGGAAAAACAAAAAATAAAGTATATTATCGAATTAAGGATCATTTCTTCCGGTTCTGGTATCGATTTGTACCCGGTAATATGATGGCGATTTCATCGGGTAATATGGATAAAATTTATGATCAGGCAGTCGGTGGATACTTGCACGATTTTATGGGGCAGACCTTTGAATATATGAGTCGGGAATACTTGCTCCGGCATTTTGCAGAGCTCCCTTTCCCATTGCAGAATATTGGTGAATGGTGGGGCTCTGATCCTAAATTAAAGAAGGAAATTCAGCTCGATATCGTCGCGACAGGCGTAAAGGCGCATGCCAATGCTTCCGGCATGAACTATCTCATCGGATCCTGCAAGTTCAAGAATGAGGAAATTTCTCTGGATGAGTTAGAGCTTATCCGGAATTATGCAGGGAATTTTACAACCGCTAATGACAGCTGCCATTACTATATATTTTCAAAGAGCGGCTTTACAAAAGGCTTAAAAGATCTGGAGAAGAGCAGTGATGTTAAACTCGTGACACTTGAGGATATGTATCGGTAAGGAGGACAAATTTCTATGGAATCATCTGAAAATATTTCTGGAGCTGTAAAGAAGTTTAATGAGATTGCTGCTGATCGGGAGACAATCATCATCCGTCACGCTGAAATGTCCGATGTGGAAGATCTGGCGGCAGTAGAGGCAGCATGCTTTCCGGCAGCGGAGGCGGCGACGGCGGAGGAAATACGTGACAGAGTGCAGGTTTATGGAGATCATTTTTGGATACTTGAGAAGGATGGGAAAGTCATCTCCTTTGTGGATGGCTTTGTGACGGATATCAGGGATCTTACGGATGAGATGTATGAGAAAGCGTCAATGCATGATGCTGGAGGCGCATGGCAGATGCTGTTCGGTGTCAATACGATGCCGGAGGCCCGGAAGAAGGGCTATGCGGGGCAGCTGATCCGACGGCTTATCGCACAGGCACGGGAGGAAAACAGAAAGGGCGTCGTGCTGACCTGCAAGGACCGATTGGTGAAATATTATTCTACGTTCGGATTTAAAGATGAAGGCGTGTCTGAATCTACTCACGGCAATGTCGTGTGGCATCAGATGAGGCTGGTATTCTGACACTCAAAGCGATTTTACGTTCAACTGATGTTCAGTGAAGCCGTCGGGCTTCGGAAGTAAGCATTAGAATAATAAGTCTTGACAAAGTAGTAAAAACCAGTAAAACTATAGAAAAGTAGTAAAAAGTAGTAAATCTATCGAAAAGTAGTAAAAATCAGTAAATTATAGCACGATCGAAGAACTGTGAGGTTTCTGATGACCAGGACAACAAGGCAAAATCCATATACGCTTGTTTTCGGCCGTGAGCCGGATCAACTGATTCAAAGAAAGAACTCTGCGGAAATGATCATTGATACATTTACAGCGGATATTCCCTCTCAGCAGGTTTATATGATCACGGGCATCAGGGGGTCAGGGAAGACAGTTTTTATGTCCTCAATCGCGGAATATTTTCAAAAACAGGATGATTTTGTTATAGCAGAGCTTAGCACGGAAGCAGATATGCTGAGAAGTCTTGCAGCTAAATTAAGCAGTCAGGATAAACTAGCAAGGCTTTTTCAGACATCGAAAATCAATCTATCTTTATTTGGATTTGGTCTTGAGGTATCAGGCGCAGCTCCGATTGCAGATATGGAAACGGCTCTTGAAAAAATGCTCGATAGTCTTAAAGGGCATGGTAAAAAGCTCTTAATTTGTATTGATGAAGTTATGCCTTCTGACTACCTTCGTACGTTCTGCAGTTCATTTCAGATTTTTGTGCGGGAAAAGCTGCCGGTCTTCCTTCTCTTGACCGGACTATACGAAAATATCGAAGCGCTTCAGAATACACCAAATCTCACTTTTCTTTATAGAGCGACAAGAATCAATATGATGCCGCTCAATCAGTTCACGATTACCGATAATTATCAGAAAATTTTTGATCTTTCACCCGAGGATGCGGCAGCCATGGCGAAATGGACGATGGGGTATTCCTTTGCATTTCAGGTGCTTGGATATTATACCTGGCAGTATGATGGTGATTATCAAAAAGCGATTCCGGATGCTTTTAATTATCTATCGGAATATTCTTATATTAAAATCTGGTCAGGTTTATCCGCTAAGGACCAGCAGCTGGCGGAAGCTGTTTCCAAATCCAGAACGAATAAAAATAAAGAAATCCGGGAGATACTTGCATGGACATCCGATCAGTATAATCCTTACAGGATGCGACTGATCCGAAAGGGTATTCTGAATGGCGATAAATATGGCTATGTATATTTTACATTACCTGAGTTTGGCAGATTTATCAGTGTCTATTCGGATATGCTGAATGTAGAGTGAAAGGAAAATCAAATGGGAAGGTTTTATTTCGTTCGTCATGGGCAGACGGTTTGGAATGTAGAGAATAAGATTTGTGGCGCCACGGATAGTCCTTTGACGGAGCAGGGGCATGAGCAGGCGAGAGAGACGGCAAGACTCATCAAAGAAAAGATGGATGCGGGTGAGATTCATATCGATGAAATCCTGACATCGCCTCTTTCGCGGGCGTATGATACAGCGATGGAAATTTCGAAGATCACAGGTGTACCGGTTCAGATCGAAGAAAGGCTCAAAGAGCAGAACTTCGGCAAATGGGAAGGCACGCCGCGTAATGGAGCAGACTTCAAGCTTGCGAAGCAGAGCTTCATAGACAGCTACGAGGGCGGAGAATCAATGTTCCGTATGGCGCAGCGTATCTATAATCTCATCGATGATATCAAAAAAGAACCGGACAAAACCTATCTGCTCGTCGCGCATAACGGCATCGCACGCTTCGTCCAGTCCTATTTTCATGATCTTTCGAATTCTGATTTTGCAACGTTCGGCATTAAAAATGCGGAACTCAGAGAATTTGATTTTTGATACAATTTGGCAGCTCCCGGATGTCGTGGATCACGGCATCCGGGGCTTTTGCAGTTCCGAAGCCGTATGTGGCATGGATGAAGCGGACGCCGGCTTCGCGCGCGGCGGTTTCGTCCATTTCTGTATCGCCGATATAAACAGTTTCCTCTGCGATAAGCCCATTTCGATCCATCAGAATCTTGATATTATCGCCTTTTTTCTTGCCGGTTCTACCGAAGCACTCGAAGTCCTGAATGTCCCTTGGGACAATACCTCCATCAGCGGCTTCTTCGTACGTGAAATGTCCGCCGGTCAGCATCGCCTGGATGTAGCCGTCCTGACAGTTGGATACGATATAGAGATTTTTACCGGATCGATGAAGCACCTTCCATGTATCGGAAAGTCCATCATAAAATTCTCCGGGGTGTGACATGAGGTAAGCATTCTCATCAGCCATACAGGCATCCATGATCTCTGTACGGCGGGCGTCAGGAAGCCCCGGAAGCATCATCTCGGCAATCTCTGTCATCGTGTGTCCCATGAAGCGGTATTCGTCTTGCTGTGTCAGGTGAATATGCTTCGTTTCATCATAACGCTGAAGGACACGATTCCAGGACGCAGCTACGGAAGAAGAGGAATCCCATAGTGTTCCATCAACGTCAAAAATCAGATTCTTAATTTTCATATTTATAACCCGTCTTTCTGCGAAAGACACCGATGCGGTTATGAAACCGTGGTTCTTCCGCAACTTTTGTTTTCTTAGCTTCTTTCCTTCTG
>OMZX01000019.1 GCA_900315665.1 uncultured Eubacteriales bacterium | reverse complement strand
AGCTGCCAGAAGGTGCTCGGTGGCTTCGCAGATCTCGCGAATGAATATTCGACGAAGCGCTACCGGAGTAATCTCATCAACTGGGGACTCCTGCCGCTATTGCAAATCCTGAAAAGTTCATGAAGTATGTCGAGGATAATGCCGCAAAGGCCTTCGAGAACAACCCGGACATTCATCCGGATATGATGTCGAAGATCCGTCCGGATGGCCGTATCCAGGTTGACCAGGCCTGCATCGCGGGCTGTGCAGCCGGTTCCTTCGAGAATATTTATGCCGTGGACGCTGTCGCAAAGCACGCAAAGAAGCCGCTCAGCATGTTCCCGCTTAACATTTATCCGGCTTCCCAGCCGATCATGATGGAGCTTAACAAGGTCGGTGTCATGAATGACCTCATGGCAAAGGGCGCCCGCATCAAGACAGCGTTCTGCGGCCCGTGCTTCGGTGCCTCCGATTGTCCTGAGAACAATGCTTTCACCATCCGCCATTCCACGAGAAACTTCCCGAACCGTGAGGGGTCGAATCCTGCAACCGGTCAGGTCGCATCAGCCGCTCTCATGGATTCAAAGTCCATCGCTGCTACTGCCTTTAACGGCGGTGTTCTCACCTCCGCTGAGGAGATGAAGGAGGCATTTGAGGGACTGACCTATCCGGAGTATGAGTTTGACGATACAGTTTACAAGAACGTTGTTTACAATGGCTTCGGCAAAGCGGATCCGTCTGTCGAGATCCAGTACGGTCCATCCATCAAGGACTGGCCGGCGATGTCGAGATTGACCGACAACCTGCTGCTTCGCGTCGCTTCTGTCATCCGCGATGAGGTGACGACGACCGATATGGCTGCGTACGAAGTAAGCATTAGCATGCAGAGCTGGTAATTATAAACAGCCGGTCATTGCATACAGATTTCCCAGAGCAAGGCGCTGTGGAAAGGACAATCGTGAAAGAGGAGCAGATTATGTCAGAGAAGGATCAGAAGCAGAGAAAATTCCCATGTGTTTATATGCGTGGTGGCACGAGTAAGGCAGTATTTTTCCACCAGGAGGATCTGCCGGCGGATGAGAACGAGTGGCCGGAGATCTTCATGAAGGTTATGGGTACGCCGGATGTGAAGCAAATTGATGGTATGGGCGGCACGGTTTCGTCTACCTCGAAGATCGCGGTGATCAAGAAGTCAGATCGTCCGGGCATCGATGTGGATTATACCTTCCGTCAGGTGGATATCGTGATCCCGCGTGTGGATGGTTCTGCGAACTGTGGAAATATTTCTTCGGCCGTAGGTCCGTATGCGATCGATGAAGGTCTGGTTCCTGCGGTTGAGCCGATTACAGTGGTTCGTGTGTTTAACACAAATACGAACAAGGTCATCGAGGAGCATGTGCGTGTGAAGGATGGTCATGCCTGCATGTATGGTGATGAAGAGATCAAGGGCGTTCCTGGCACCGGCTCTCGTATCGATATGTATTTTGAGGATCCGGCAGGCTCCCGCACTGGCAAGCTTTTCCCGACCGGTCTCAAGAAGGAAATCTTTGATGTACCGGGCTATGGTGAAGCAGAGGTAACGGTCGAGGACTGCTCGAATCCGGTTGTCTTCATCAAGGCATCTGATCTCGGCATTAAGGGAACAGAGCTTACCGAATTAAATCAGAACAAGGATGTCATGGAGCACATCGAGCGGATCCGAGGTATGGCAGCTGTCAAGATGGGCTTCGTTGACGATTATATGGAGGCACGTACGAAGGCAACCTCCGCGCCGAAGGTTTCCATCATCAGCCCGGCACAGGACTATGTCAACATGGATAAGGTTACTGTGAAGGCGGAGGATATGGATCTCTGTGTCCGCGCAATCTCCGTCGGTGCCCTGCATAAGGCTTATCCGATGACTGTCGCTGTCGCAACCGGTGCAGCGGCTAAGATTCCTGGCACCATCGTTTACGATATGGTAAAGCACAATGACACTGATTTCGTTCGCCTCGGTCATTCCAGCGGCGTTACTGAGGTTGATATGAAGATGGACGGTGAGAAGGTCCTGAAGGGCGGTGTCACCAGAACAGCCCGCCGTATCATGGACGGCTACGTCTACATCCGTTGACTTTGTGACAGAAAGAACCGTCCCCAGTGTCAGAATAAGGAGAAATCATGGCAGAGAAGAAAGTAACGTTTGAGTTCGCACATGTAGGCATTAACGCGCAGAGCCCGGAGGAGGGCGCGCTCATGAAGGACTTTTTTACGGATGTGTTCGGTTATCACGACTACCGTGAAATTCCGGCGTCGTATTTCACCTACGATAATAAGATGGAGCTCATGAAGAAGATGGGCAAGGGTACGATGGGGCACCTCGGCTTCTTCGTGAATGATATGCCGGCGGCGATCGAGTATCTTGAGGGCAAGGGCTACGCGCTTGACTATGATACTGCGAAGTATGAGGAGGACGGTAAGACCATCAAGCTCATCTTCCTGAAGGACGAGATCAATGGCTTCCGGATTCACATCACTGTGAAAAAGGCACCGTTCTTTGCGGAAGAAAAATAATTTCAAAAAGATCATCTTGACAAAAGCATAGCGCATAGTAGAAGTAGGCCGGCCGGTGACATTTGGATGTCACTGGCCGGCCTATTTCTGTTGTGCATTACGATTTTTGCTCTCTTGCCAAAAACAGTAAAGGACAGTAAAATAATATCAAAACAGTAAAATACAGTAAAACAATATCGAAACAGTAAAGAACAGTAAAACTAAGTGATAAAAGTAAAAAACAGTAAGACGGAATAAGAACAGTAATATTGTCTAAAATAGTAAATTGAAGTAATAAATTGCAACTCTGAACAAAGGCATTTAGCTTAATTTTCGTGTATGAAGGAGGGTAGGATGGGAAATCCATATTCGATGGTTTTTGGTAAAAAACCGGGCGAACTTATCTCAAGAAATATGCAGACTGACATTGTATATGATGCTTTTAAGGCTGATCAGCCATCGCAGCAGGTATTTGTCATCACGGGCGTCAGAGGTTCCGGTAAAACGGTTTTCATGACGGATGTTTCGAAGAAAATAGCGGAAAACGAAGACTTTATCGTTGTGGAGTTAAATCCGGAACGTGATATGCTGAAAAGTTTGGCCTCTAAATTATCTAGTGAACATGCACTTGCAAAGATTTTTCAATCTGCAAAGATAAATTTAAGCTTTTTTGGAATCGGATTGGAGGTGACTGGTACCGTACCGATCACAGATATTGAAACTGCACTTTCTAAAATGCTTGAAAGCCTGAAGAAAAAGGGAAAGCGCGTGCTTGTGACAATCGATGAAGTAACAAATTCGCAGGAAATGCGAGTATTTGCCAGTGCATTTCAGATTTTTATACGACAGGATCTTCCAGTATATCTTCTGATGACTGGTTTATATGATAACATCTCCGCCTTGCAGGATGAGAAGTCTCTGACATTTCTTTATCGTGCACCCAAAATAGAACTAACGGCGTTAAATATTGGCGCAATCAAAGATAATTATAAGGAGACATTTTCCTTGACAGATGAAGATGCACTGATTATGGCAAGAGAAACAAAAGGATATTCCTTTGCCTTCCAGACGCTCGGCTATCTCACTTACGAAGAGGGTGGTGATTTCCGTTCTGTTAAAAGGCAGTATAAACAGTATCTTGAGGAATATTCCTACGAGAAAATCTGGTCTGAACTTTCCGGAACTGATCGAAAGGTACTATCTGCTATGACCAGATGTCCGGATGGTAAAATTCAGGATATCAGAGAGCTGCTTTCATACAGCACAAATCAATTTAATCCCTATAGAAAAAGACTGATTAAAAAGGGAATCATCCTTGGCGATGAAAGAGGCTATGTACATTTTGCACTGCCGTTTTTTGATGAGTTTATTCTGGAAAATGAGGAGATGTAAAACAGTTTTTATCATCGTTTTTTATTAGCAGAAATGACGATGGAATGTAGCTCTTGCAATCAAGAAAATATGCGACTGATATGATGGAGGAAGCAGATATATGATCTGGAAAAAATGTACGATTCATACAACAGAAGAGGCGGAGGATATTCTTTCCATGAACCTCGCGGAGCTTGGCATCGAGGGTGTGCAGATCGAAGATCGGATGCCACTTACCGTGGAGGACACGAAGGGCATGTTCGTCGATCAGATGCCGGACTTTGGGCCGGACGATGGCACAGCGGATGTGAGCTTCTACGTGGAGATTCTTCATCCCGAGGAGAAGCAGGACCGCGTCGCAAAAGCCGCTAAAGTCGCATCAGACCCTTCCATCGACGCGAGCTATACCCCGAACACCGCCAATGTCTACACCAGGCAGGAATTCGAGGAGCTTCTTCAAAAAGTCAGAGCTATGCTTCAGGACACCGCCCGCTACTGTGACATCGGGGCTGGAACCATGGATTTCTCCGACACAGAAGACAAGGACTGGATCAACAACTGGAAGACCTATTTTCATCCTTTCCATGTCGACGACATCCTCGTGAAACCAATTTGGGAAAAGAAGCCTGTCGACGACACATCAAAGCTTGTCATCGAAATCGACCCCGGCACTGCCTTCGGCACCGGCATGCACGATACCACCCAGCTTTGCATCCGTCAGCTCAAAAAATATATCAATCCGAACCTAAAAACAATTGATGAGAGTACTGCTTCCGGTGCGGAAGCTGAAGCCATGGATGCACATGCTGGCATAAACGTTGCAGATATCGGCACCGGTTCCGGCATCCTCGGCGTCACCGCCCTCATGCTCGGCGCCTCTCATGTTTTCGGCACAGACCTCGACGAAGAATCAATCCCTTCGATCAAAAACAATCTGAAGGCAAACCACCTCGCCGAGGACCACTTCGACATCGCCATCGACAACATCGTCGGAAACGATGCTTTGAAAGCCCGCATGGGTCTTGGCGCCTATGACATCGTAGTGGCAAACATCCTAGCCCCTGTCATCGAACTCCTCACCGGCGAAGTCGCCCCGCTCCTGAAACTCCACGGCCTTTTCATCACCTCCGGCATCATTGATGAAAAAGAAAAAGAAGTTTTGCAGGCCTTCCATGCACATGAAGACCTCTGGGACATCTTGGAAGTGAACCATCAGGGCGAGTGGATTAACATCACGGCAAAAAAGAAATAATGTAATCTGGCCAAAGAACAAGCGAAGCCGGACGGAACAGGAGGGGCTCCTCAGAAACTATTTGACGAAAGTCTCAGCTAGCCAGCCATTTCGGACAGGGTAGAAAATCCGGGTTACAACCCCGGATTTTCTAGGCCCATTGAAGGAAAAGCCCCTTCAAGGCTTTTCCTGAATTGGGCCGGCCCAGTTCGAAATGACTGGATAGCGCTTAGACTTTCGTTCTTAGCTTTCTGAGGAGCCCCTCCTGTTCCGTCCGGCTTCGCCGTCCGCATAGCCAAGAAAGTATCTTCAGCCAGTTACTTCCCGTCGCACCAGATGAGCTCCGCGGTGTCGATCGCCTTTTCGACGAGCGGCTTCATGGTCTCGAGGACGATTTCCTCGGACTTCCGAATGTTCTCCGGATGAGGCCGTGTCACCGGATGCTTCGCAACGAAAATCGTGCAGCAATCCTCGTACGGCTCAATCGATGTCTCATACGTGCCGATCTTCTCCGAGATATTCACGATCTCCTGCTTATCGAACGCGATCAGCGGCCGGTACACCGGCATATGGCAGACTTCATTCGTGCAGTACAGTGACTCCATCGTCTGCGACGCCACCTGCCCGATTGATTCACCGGTGATGAGCCCGATACAGTTCCGCTTCTCCGCGATCGCCTCTGCGATCCGCATCATATACCGGCGCATGATGATCGTGAGCTCCTCATGCGGACACTTATCGTAGATCCGAAGCTGGATATCCGTGAAATCGACGACATGCAGCGCAATCGGTCCCGTGTAGCGGGCGACTTCATTGGCAAGATCCACGACCTTCTGCTTTGCACGCTCTGACGTGTATGGCGGCGCATGGAAGTAGGTCGCTTCGATGTTCGCGCCACGACGGGAAATCATATAGCCCGCAACCGGTGAATCGATACCGCCGCTCAGCAGAAGCATTGCCTTCCCGGTCGAGCCAAGCGGCATGCCGCCCGGTCCCGGAAGTACCTCCGAGAAGATATTGATGTACTGCCGGATCTCGATACGGAGCCGCACATCCGGATGATGCACATCAACCGATGTATTCGGGAAATGATCGAGGATATCCCCGCCGATCTCCGCATCGATTTCCGACGAATGCATCGGGAAGCCCTTGTCCGCACGGCGCGTCTCACACTTAAACGTGAGCTTCCGGTCGCCGTAAACCTCGCCGAAATACTCCAGCACTTTATCAGAAATTGCGCGGTAGTCGTGCGTATTTTCCAACTGAATCATCGGGCAAATGCCTACAACACCGAACACATGCTGGAGACAGTCGATGACCTCATCGTCATCGAAATCGTCGTCCCGACCGGTCACATAGATCCGGCCACGCTCTCGCGTCACACGAAACTCACCCTTCGCACGGCTAAGCTTCCGCCGGATATCATGCACGAGTGCATCCTCGAACATGTAGCGGTTATTGCCCTTCGTGCCAATCTCGGCATACTTAATTAAAAAACTCTGATAATGCATAAGACTCCTTAACAAAAAACATTGGAGTGCGTGCCTTGCACGCACTCCAATTCATCGTATACTTGTGATTTCTTCCTTAAAATGCTACGATAAAACTCAATCCTCGATGAGGTAAGGCTTCAGTGTAGCGACGATCTCGTCCATACGATTCTGATCAGCATGGATATTGAGATCAATTGGCTTCGAAAGATCCAGTGAGAAGATACCCATGATGGACTTTGCGTCGATGACATAACGACCGGAAACGAGGTCGAAATCAACATCTGTGAACTTCACGAGATCATTAACGAAAGACTTTACTTTATCGATAGAGTTAAGAGAGATGCGAACAGTTTTCAAAGCATGATCCTCCTTCAAATGTGTGTTTTTGCTAGTAATTAATTTATCATATCGGATTTTATTGTCAATAGAGTTTACCAGATGGAAATCAGAAATTTACGTGTTGCAATTCATAATTTAGGCTGCAAGGTCAATGACTGCGAGGCCGAGGCGATGCGCCATGCCTTCACGAAGGAAGGTGCGGTGGTCGTACCCTTCGAAGATGCCGAGGCTGATGTGTGCATTGTCAATACCTGCTGCGTCACGAATATCGCGGACCGGAAATCCAGGCAGATGCTGCACCGGGCACGCGCGCTGCATCCGGGGGCAGTGATCGTCGCAGTCGGCTGCTATGTGCAGGAAAAGGCAGCGGAGCTCGAGAGTGATTCTGCGGTTGACATCCTGATCGGCAATAATGAAAAAGGACATATCGTCGATGCGGTACGGCAGTTCACCGACATCCCTGCTGCCAAAGCTTCCGCCGGGGACGCACTCTCTGCCAGCGAGAAGAATCAAGTAGAATATACATCATGTGACGCCATGAATGATAAAGAAACTCTGGTGCCGGCGATTCGGGAGGAAAAGGACTTCGAGGAGCTGGAGACAGGCGAGCGGAGCGACCAGGGGCGGGCATTTGTGAAGATTCAGGACGGCTGCGATCAGTTCTGCAGCTACTGTATCATCCCGTATGTGCGCGGGCGGATCCGGTCGAGGGCATTGCCGGATATTTTGAAGGAAGTGCAGGATCTCGCGGCGCGCGGCTACCATGAGATCGTGCTGACGGGGATTCATCTTTCTTCCTATGGGCTTGACCTCGATGGACGAAGCTACGAGGAGGCGCTTCTGCATGGGTTTTCTTCTGAGCGGTTGCTCGCAGTGATTCGGGCGGCAGCAAGAGTGCCAGGGATCCGGCGAATCCGGCTTGGCAGTCTGGAGCCCCGTATCATGACGGAGGAGTTCGTCAAAGCGCTTGGGGAAATCCAAGCGGTCTGTCCGCATTTTCATCTGTCTCTCCAAAGCGGCTGCGATGCGACGCTAAAACGCATGAACCGGCACTATACGACAGAGGATTTCCGGGAAGCAGTGCAGCGAATCCGTGCAGCTTTTTCTGAAGTTGCCATCACGACGGATGTGATCACAGGCTTTCCGGGAGAAACGGACGAGGAGTTTGAACAGTCCTATCAGTTCGTGAAGGAAATCGGCTTTTATGAGATGCATGTTTTCCGCTATTCGAGGCGCCAGGGTACAGTTGCTGACAAGCTGCCATCGCAGGTGCCGGATAATGTGAAGCAGCTACGGTCAGATCAGTTGATCCGGCTAAGTGAGGAGGCATCGGACCGCTTTAGAAGATCCTTCCTCTGTCGGAAAACGACCATCATTCCTGAGGAAAGTGTAAGCATTGGCGGTAAAAAGTATCTTCGCGGTTACAACCCGTCGTATGTGCGTTTTCTTCTGCCGGTCGGGAAAAATGGCGTCGATGAAGGTAAAATCGGACAAATAATTGAAGCAATCGGGACAGAAATCTGTCAGACATGCGTACTTGCAATGCCTGTTCAGATGGTATAAAATGATTGAAGTTATTAAAAGGACGTGACAATATGAACGATTTAGGCAGTACGCAGATCATCCGGCCGATGCAGGACAATGATCTGGACGTAACAGAGGTGCTCAAGCGGGTGTACGAGGCACTGAAGGAAAAGGGCTATAATCCGATCAATCAGATCGTAGGCTATATCATGTCGGGGGATCCGACATATATTACCAGCCATAAGGGTGCGAGAAGCCTGATCATGAAGGTCGAGCGCGATGAGATCCTGGAGGAGCTGGTAGCAACCTACGTGGAATCGAAGCTTAGTAAGTAAAGTCGGGAGTCTGTCTTTTTGATAAAGGCAGACTTTTGTTTTTTATTGAAAAAATAATGGGAAGAATACTAGGACTTGATTATGGCTCGAAGACGGTCGGTGTTGCGGTGACGGACGGACTGGGACTTACGGTGCAGCCGCTTAAGACGATCACAAGAGATCGGGAATCGAAGCTTCGTAAAACACTTGCAGAGATCGCAGAGATTGTATCAGAATATCAGGTAGAGAAAATCGTTCTTGGTCTGCCTCTTAATATGGATGGCACGGAGGGTGAACGTGTCGAAAAAACGCGTGCGTTTCGGGAGCTTCTCGAACAGCGTGTAACAGTACCGATCGAATTTGAGGATGAGCGGCTTACCACGATGGAGGCCGCGGAGATTCTCACGGAGACCGGGGTAAAGAAAGAAGAACAGAAGCAGTTTATCGATCAGGTTGCCGCGCAGCTGATCTTAGAGGGATATTTGCGCGGGTAAGGCATTTTGGGATTTATGGAAAACAATAGAATTCTTTTGTCCGGTGAGGACGGCGACATGGAGATGGAGATCCTCGAGGAGACCGTCATCCAGGGAAATACCTATATTCTCGTGACGGATGCAGCTGAGGATGAGGATGGTACCTGCTATGTCATGAAGGACGTTTCCGGGAAGGATGATCCGGAGGCGACGTATGAGTTTGTCCCGGACGATGAGGCGGAGGCAATTATGCAGGTGTTCGCCACACTCCTGGAGGACGACGGTATCACAATCGAAAAGTAAGAGCATAGAGGATCAGGACTGCGGAGAGCTCCACAGCCCTGTATCGTCATGTAAAAATATAACAGGATGGCAATTAAATTAACGTGAACAGAATCAAAGGAAATAATAAAGCTGAAGCAAAAGCAACAACTAAAAGAACGACAAATAAGAAAGCGACAAATAAAAAAGTTTTGCGTGAAAAACCAGCAGATAAAAGCACAGAAAAAGTAAAAGCAGTTGATTCAAAAAAAACAAATGTGAAGCGGAAAAGTCTTGGTTCGAAGCGAACAGAGAAGGAAAAGGAAACAAAAGAAATCAAACGGACGAAGCAACCGAAGGAAGTGAAAGCTCCGAAGACATCGAAGCAATCAAAGGAAGCAAAAGCACTCAAAACACCAAAGCTTCCAAGAGAACCGAAAAAGCTGAAGCAGCCGAGACAGCCGAAGGAGCTGATCGGGGAGCTCGTCCGTGAAAGAAAAGAGCGAAAACAACATATGGAAAAGAAACAGGAAAAAATCATCGACAAGAAAAAGAAAAACGGCACCGTGAAGATCATTCCGCTTGGCGGACTCGATCAGATCGGCATGAACATCACGGCGATTGAGACCGAAGAAAGCATTATGATCGTGGACTGCGGACTGGCATTCCCGTCCGATGATATGCTGGGCATCGATCTCGTGATCCCGGATATCACGTACTTAAAGAACAACATGCAGAAAATCAAGGGCTTCGTGATCACGCACGGCCACGAGGATCATATCGGCGCACTGCCATATGTGCTTCAGCAGATCAATGTTCCGGTCTATGCGACGAGACTGACGACGGAGCTCATCCTCGGGAAGCTTCGAGAAACAGGTCTTGACCAGCTTGTGAAGACAAACGTTGTTGCCTTCGGCGATGTGGTGGATTTCGGTGATCTCGCCGTTGAGTTCGTGAAGACGAATCACTCGATTCAGGATGCAGCGGCACTCGCAATCTACACACCGGCGGGCACGATCATGCACACCGGCGACTTCAAGGTCGACTACACACCGGTCTTCGGCGATCCGATCGATCTGCAGCGCTTCGCAGAGCTCGGCCGGCAGGGTGTGCTTGCGATGCTGTCCGATTCGACCAATGCCGAGAAACCGGGCTCCACGATGTCGGAGCGCACGGTCGGCAAGACCTTCGAGCGGATCTTCAGTGAGCACCAGCACCAGCGAATCATCGTCGCGACCTTTGCGTCCAATGTTGACCGCGTGCAGCAGATTATTAATACGGCAGCACACTACAATCGTAAGGTTGTGGTCGAGGGCCGTTCCATGGTCAATGTCATCACCGTAGCCTCCGAGCTTAAATATATCAACATCCCGGAGGGCACGCTCATCGACATTGATTCCTTGAAGAACTATCCGGATGAGCAGACTGTGCTCATTACGACAGGTTCGCAGGGTGAGTCGATGGCGGCACTCAGCCGTATGGCGAGCGGCATGCACCGGAAGGTACACATTCATCCGAATGATGTCGTCGTACTCAGCTCTCACCCGATCCCGGGCAATGAGCTCGCGGTTGATAAGGTTATCAATGAGCTCAGCATGCAGCATGCGACGGTCATCGTCCAGGATACGCACGTTTCCGGTCATGCCTGCGCCGAGGACATCAAGCTTCTGTATTCACTCGTAAAGCCTGAGTACGCGATTCCGGTGCATGGCGAATATCATCATAGAGAAGCAGCCTCCCGTCTTGCGGAGGAAGTTGGCGTCGACAAGGACAAGTGCCTGCTGATTGAAAATGGTGATGTACTCACCATTACAAATACAAACGGTGTCACGAAGGCAGAGATCAAGGACCACGTACAGGCCGGTGGCATTTTCGTCGACGGACTTGGTGTCGGTGATGTCGGCAATATCGTGCTTCGCGACCGGCAGAACCTCGCACAGAACGGCATCATCGTCGTCGTGCTGACGCTCGAGCGGTACTCCGGACATCTCCTGGCCGGACCGGATCTCGTATCCCGCGGTTTCGTCTATGTCCGTGAATCCGAGGATCTCATGGAGGAGGCACGCGTGCAGGTACAGGATGCTGTGGATGACTGTCTCGTCCGTCATGTCAATGACTGGGGCAAGATTAAGAACATCATCAAGGATTCGCTCAGCGATTTCCTATGGAAGAAGATTAAACGTAATCCGGTGATTCTGCCGATCATCATGGAGGTCTGATCGCGTGAGGAAGTAGATGGCCTGAAGGAGAAAAGGGCTGACGATTTCTTCATGACGATTTTGCTGCCCGATAAGGGGCAGCGGAATGGAGATTTGGATGACAGGTAACGATCCAGTCAGGAGGACGACGGACTTTATCGCAGGTCTGGCGTTTCGGGCGATCATCATTTCAGCGCTGATTTATGCAGTGCTCATCGGCATCAGTATGGCATACCGGTTCGGACATGGGCTTCTCTACGATCATGCGATGGAGGAGGAGCCCGGCCATGATGTTACGATTACCATCACGAAGGGTGAGGATGTCGACACGATCGCGGAGGATCTCATCAAATTAGGCCTTATCGATGACAATGTCCGCGGCTATAAGCTGAAGTCAAAGCTCTACGAAGCATCGTATGAGCCGGGAACATACACGCTGAACACTTCCATGACGGCGGGCACGATTATCGCGACGCTTACGGAAGAAGGAAAGAAGAATCAGGAGCTCGAGGAGAAGAACCTGATTGATGCGGACGCGCCGACTACTGAGGCAGCCACGGCCGAAACGGATGAAAACGGCATCACAGTCATCGGCGGCAATATGTCTGACGGATGACCGCTCTGCGGGATGCTCCTGCACAGCTCTTAGACCTATCATAGATTTTTGGAGGATGACCGTTTGATCACTGACACAAGACTCACCAATTTCATCCGCTCGCTGGAGCCGGATGGGAGTGAAAATCTGGAGCGAATTCGGAGAGAAGCGCTTGCGGCGGAGGTCCCGATCATTCGGGATGAAACGGCGGCGCTTCTTAAGTGTTTTATAAGGATGATGAAGCCTGAGAGGATTCTCGAGGTCGGGACGGCGGTCGGGTATTCAGCGCTTCTGATGGCGGAGGTAATGCCAGAGAGCGCTGAGATTGTAACGATTGAGAATTATCCGCCGCGCATTGAAATCGCGGAGAAAAATTTCCGCGAGAGCCCGTATCGGGACCGAATTCAGCTTCGGACCGGCGATGCCGGGGAGATTCTCTCAGAGCTTGCGCATAGTGACGAGCAGTTTCCGTTCATCTTCCTCGATGCGGCAAAGGGACAGTATCCGGTCTGGTTTCCCGATCTTCTTTCAATGCTTCCTTCGGGTGGCGTCCTCATGAGTGACAACATCCTTCAGGATGGAAGTATCATCGAGAGCCGGTATGTGATCGAACGGCGGGAACGGACGATTCACCAGCGTATGCGGGACTATCTTTTCACGCTGAAGCATTCAGAAGAACTTGAGACAGCGATTCTCACGGTCGGTGATGGTGTCGCAGTGAGCGTTAAAAAATAAGAAAAGGACAAATAAATCAATGAGAAATACAGAGCTTTTGATTCCTGCGGGCTCGCTGGAAACCTTGAAGGTTGCAGTACAGTACGGCGCTAACGCCGTGTATCTCGGTGGAGAAGCCTTCGGACTTCGGGCGAATGCAAAGAACTTCACGATGGACGAGATCCGTGAGGGTGTAAGCATTGCGCATGCAAAAAATGTAAAGGTTTTTGTCACGGCGAACATACTTGCCCATAACTATGATCTCGAAGGTGTGAGAGAATACTTTCAGGAGCTCGGCACGACCGGTATTGATGCCGTGTTAATCGCAGATCCCGGCGTGTTTATGATCGCGAAGGAGACGCTGCCGAAGGAAATCGAGCTGCACGTTTCCACGCAGGCGAATAACACGAATTACGAGACCTTCCTTTTCTGGTATCGTCTCGGCGCGAAGCGGGTCGTCTGCGCGCGGGAGCTTAGCCTTGCAGAGATCCGTGAGATCCGCGCACACATCCCGGAGGACATGGACATGGAGGCATTCGTTCATGGGGCGATGTGCATCTCCTATTCAGGCCGCTGTCTCCTCTCGAACTTTTTCACCGGCCGCGACGCAAACCGCGGCGAATGCACACATCCGTGTCGCTGGAAGTACACGGTGATGGAGGAGACAAGACCCGGCCAGTATTTCCCGGTGGAGGAAACAGATCGCGGCACTTTTATCTTTAATTCGAAGGACCTCTGCATGATCGAGCACATCCCGGAGCTCATTACTGCCGGCATCGACTCTCTGAAGATTGAAGGCCGCATGAAGACAGCCCTGTACGTCGCAACTGTCGCGAGAACCTATCGCCGCGCCATCGACGACTACCTCGAAAGCCCGGAAAAATATCAGGCGAACATGGAGTGGTACAAGCAGGAAATCGGCAAATGCACCTACCGGGCCTTCACAACCGGCTTCTATTTCGGGAAACCGTCGCACGAGGACCAGATTTATGATTCCAATACCTACATTGCCGGCGCAGTCTATATGGGAACGATCCGCGATACGGATGCCGATGGATGGAGCTATCTTGAGCAGAAGAATAAGTTTTCTGTCGGCGAAACGCTCGAGATTATGCGACCGGATGGCACCGATACAGAGGCGAAGGTTCTGGAAATCCGCGATGCCGAGACCGATATCCCGCAGGAGTCCTGCCCGCATGCGTGCCAAAAGCTTAAGGTTCGCTTAAGCGCGATGCCGGAAAAAGGTGAGATTCTCCGGCGATTGGAGTAGAATACATAGGAGGGCGTAAGCCCTCCGCAGCACCGGAATACTTTCAGAAAGGAGGGCTGGAGAATGGAAATTATATTTGTTGCACTTGGGATTGCGGCAATCGCTTATGTTATCGCGATTATGGCGTTCAATGGCATGGTGACGTTTCTCTGGTTCTGGCCCTTTTTTGCGGTGGTGCAGTTTTTGATGTATGGGCTTACGCGGTATGTGAAGAAAAAGAGAAGAGCGAAAGAGGTCTTTCCGCTGCAGCCGGTGGTGTTTGTGTTTGCGAGCTATGGCTTTTTCATGACGTTGCTTGTGGCTACATTGCTGTTTATCGTGTCCGGGGCACATTCGAGGGAGGAGAAGAATCTCGACTATGTGATCGTGATGGGTGCAAGTCTGCAGGATAATCGTGTGAGTACATCACTTAAACGTCGGCTGGACAGAGCCATCGAGTATTCGAAGGATAATCCGGAAACGATTTTTGTTTTATCCGGCGGACGAAACGACTACGACCGGAGTACGGAAGCAACCGTCATGTACTACTACATGATCCAGCGTGGCGTCCCGGCGGATAATCTTTTGCTCGAGTTCTATTCAAAATCGACCCGGGAGAAGATCGGTTTTTCTCTCGCCGTGATCGAACAGGACAACGAACAGAAAATGGCCGATGATGAAATGCTCAATGCGATGGATGCTCCGCCAGGCATAGCACCTGAAGACATCCTCCACGTGGAGCATGACAAGCCACTATCCATCGGCATCATCACCTCAGAATTCAACATGTTCCGCGCCCGCCGCACCGCCCAGCGCCTAGGCGTCCCGAACCCCTGCCCCATCACCACCCGCACAGACGAACTCATGCTGGTACACTGGTCCACAAGAGAAGCCATCGCGATCATAAAAGATCGTATTGCCGGAAATATATGATATAGTGAAGCCAAAAAGTAGAGGAGAAAAACTAAATGGAAAAATACGAGGTTATCGAAACGAAGCGGATTGAGGAGCTCGCGACAGACGGCGTGCTCCTTCGCCATAAGAAAAGCGGCGCCCGCATCTTCACGATGAAGAACGACGATGACAACAAGGTCTTCGGCATCGCCTTCCGAACCCCGGCTGAGGACTCGACCGGCGTTGCCCACATCACAGAGCATTCCGTGCTGTGCGGCTCCGAAAAATACCCGTTGAAGGACCCCTTCGTCGAGCTTGCAAAGGGCTCCCTCAACACGTTTCTGAACGCGATGACCTATCCGGACAAGACGGTCTACCCGATCGCCTCCCGAAACGATAAGGACTTCGACAACCTCATGGATGTCTACATGGACGCCGTGTTCCATCCGAATTCCGTAAAGGATCCGCGCATCCTCCAGCAGGAGGGCTGGCACTATGAGCTGCCGGATCCTGATGGCGAGCTCACCTACAATGGCGTCGTTTACAACGAAATGAAGGGCGTGTTCTCAAGCCCTGATTCTGTTCTCGAGCGCCACATCATGCACGCACTCTTCCCGGATACGACCTATGGCAATGAGTCCGGCGGCGATCCGGATGTGATCCCGACCCTCACCTTCGATGCCTTCAAGGCCTTTCATGCCCGCTTTTACCATCCGTCCAATGCCTACATCTTCCTCTACGGCGATATGGATATGGAAAAGAAGCTGGATTACTTAGATAAGGCTTACCTTTCCAAATACGATACGATTGATCCGGATTCCGATATCGCGGTGCAGAAGGCGTTTACAGAGATGCATCGCGAGGAAATTTCCTATTCGATCGGCAAAAATGAATCGACCAGGAAGAATAGCTACCTCTCCTGGAATGTCGTCGTCGACGCATTGGATTCAAAGAAGAATCTTGCGTTCGATATACTGGATTATGCCCTTTTATCCGCACCCGGTGCGCCGCTGAAGCAGGCATTGACCGATGCAGGCATCGGCGAGGACATCTATGGCGGCTTCGAGGATGGTATCCGCCAGCCTTATTTTTCCGTAACGGCGAAGGGGACCGACAAGGCAAAGGAGAAGAAGTTCCTGCAGGTGATCGAGAAGACGCTTCGTGACATCGTGAAGAAGGGCCTCGACCAAAAGACGCTTCTGGCCGCGATCAATCATGATGAGTTCCAGTATCGGGAGGCGGATTATGGTCGTACACCGAAGGGACTCGTGTATTCGCTGACATCTTTGGATACCTGGCTCTATGGCGGGAAGCCGTGGGAGTATCTCGAGTGCGAGCAGTATTATCAGGAGCTCCGTGAGGACCTGAAGCATGGCTATTTTGAACACCTGATCGAAGAATATCTTCTCGACAACCCGCATGCGGCGCTTGTCGTACTGGTGCCGGAGAAGGGACGGACCGAGAAGAAGGATGCTGCGCTTAAGAAGCAGCTTGAAAAGATAAGAAAGGGCATGAGTCCGGCGGAGCGGAAGGCGGTTTCTGAGAATACAGCCGCACTCAAGGCTTATCAGGAGGAGCCGACAACAGAGGAAGCGATGCGGACACTGCCGCTTCTTGCAATCTCCGATATCTCGAAGAAGGCCGACAGCTATCATTATACGGAAGAACATGTGGAGAATACGCTGGTTTTGAAGTCAGTCCTGCCGACCCGAGGCATTGCTTATATAAGGCTTAACTTCAACACGTCGCAGCTTACGGAGGAGGATCTTCCGTACGCTGGCTTCCTGAAGACGGTGCTTGGTTATATGAATACGGAGAAGCATACGTATCAGGATCTTACGTCTGAGGTGCTGCTCCATACCGGCGGCATGACGTTTGATATGACGGCTTACCCGGATCTCTCGGATCCGATGAAGTATACCGGTATCTTCAGTGTGGAGACCAAGCTTCTTTACAATGAAATTCCGTTTGGACTTTCTGTTATGGATGAGATTCTTCATACGACGAAGTATGAGGATGTGAAGCGGATGACGGAGATTCTTCTCGAGAGCCGTTCACGGGAAAAGGCAAAGATTGACGGCTCCGGTCATAGCTACAGTGTGAACCGGGCGACGTCGTATTTCTCGGCGACCGGGAAGTATCAGGACCTGACCGGCGGCGTGAGCTATTATCATTTCATTAACCGGATTGCGGATGAATACGAAAAGGATCCGAACAAGCTTTGCGGACGTCTCTGGGAGGTCGCGGACAAGATCTTCACACTCGACAATCTGTTTGTCTCAATCGCAGCCGAGGAGAAGGGCTATGAAGCATTTGCTGCAGCCTTCCCGGACTGGAAGAAGACCTATGCGAAGAACACCCGTGAGATGGAGCTTGTGCGCGATGTTCTCGACCGGGCCTACACCGCGGGCCAGAGGGAGGATGTTTCCGGGCAGCCGCAGCTTAGCTTGACAGGTAATCTAAATGAAGGTTTCCGGACGCCATCACTTGTGAATTATGTGGCACGGACGGGTCGTTTTGATACGAAGAAGCTGCCGTATACCGGATCACTCAGAGTGCTGAAGACGATTCTTAGCTTCCAGTATCTCTGGATCGCGCTTCGTGTGAAGGGCGGTGCGTACGGCTGCATGGCCGGCTTCGGGCGTTCCGGTGAAGGCTATCTCTGCTCCTACCGGGATCCGCACCTGAAGGAGACATTGGCAGTCTATGAGGCACTGCCGGCATATCTTAAGGACTTTAAGACATCAGAGCGTGATATGACGAAGTACATCATCGGGACGATCTCGGAGGTGGATACGCCGAAGACGAATTCGGTGAAGGCGGCGTTTACCGTGAGCGCGTTCCTCTCGCATGTGACAAATGAGATGCTCCAGAAGGAGCGGGACGAGATTCTCGCGACGACGGAGGAGACCATCCGTGGACTTCGTCCGTATGTTGAGGCGATTCTCAAGACTGGTGCTGTCTGCACGATCGGCAATGCGGAGATGATCGATGCGGATGCCGGGGACTTCATGATGACGGAAGATCTGTATCGTTGAGGACGAAAATGAAAGAAGAAAAGAAAATTAAAACCGGGTTTGTTGCACTGGTCGGACGGCCGAATGTCGGGAAGTCGACGCTCATGAATCATCTCATCGGGCAGAAGATCGCAATTGTTTCGGCGAAGCCGCAGACGACGAGAGGAAAGATTCAGACCGTGTATGATGATGAGCGGGGACAGATCATTTTCCTGGACACGCCGGGGATTCATAAGGCGCAGAATAAGCTCGGGGAATACATGGATCATGTCGCAGAGAAGACGCTCGATGATGTGGATGTCGTAGTGTGGCTCGTGGAGCCGACGACCTATATCGGCGCGGGTGAGCAGCATATCATTGAGGTACTGAAGGCGACCAACAAGCCGAAGATTCTTGTTATTAATAAGATTGATACGCTGTCGGATCCTGCGGCGATTGAGAAGGCAGAGGCAGAGTATCGGGCGCTGATGGATTTTGACGAAATTGTACCGGTGTCTGCGTCCCATGCGAAAAATCTTGATAAGCTGAAGACGGCAATTTTCAAGTATCTGCCGGAAGGCCCGAGGTATTATGATGAGGATACGGTGACGGATCAGACGATGCGGGAGCTTGCCGGTGAGCTGATCCGGGAGCAGGCGCTCCGGAAGCTTTCGGATGAAGTGCCGCATGGCATCGCGGTGATCATCGATGAGATGCACCAGCGGGATAATGGACTTTGGGATATCAAGGCGACCATTATCTGCGAGCGTGAGGCACATAAAGGAATCATTATCGGAAAGGGTGGGTCGATGCTGAAGCGGATCGGTACAGGTGCCCGAATCCAGATTGAGAAGATGACGGGTGACCGCGTGAATCTGCAGCTTTTTGTGAAGGTGCGGAAGGACTGGAGGGACTCTGGCACGTTCTTAAAGAACTATGGATTTAAGGATGAGAGTTAACTTTCAGGAATCGAGAGCTAATTATCACGGCTTGGTGAGAGTTAATGAAAGATGAAATAATATTGCACGGGGTGGTGCTGCAAAGTGCGCCATCCCGTGATTTTGATAAAAGACTTCTGGTGCTCACGAAGGAGCGCGGGAAGGTCACGATATGGGCAGCAGGCGCGAGGAAGCCGACGTCCCGCTTTCTTGCGTCGACCAGAACCTTCGTGTTTGCAGCATTTCATGTGACGGAAGGAAAGAGTGGCTATAATCTGCATTCCGTCGAGGTGACTGAATTTTTCGAGGACATCGCGATTGATCTCGTGAAGGCATGCTACGGCTCCTATATTCTCGAGCTTTCATCTCTCATGGCGCAGGAGAATCTTGAATCCACCGATATGGTGAATCTCATTTTTGTTTCACTTCGCGCATTGATCGCCGATAAAATTCCTGACAAGCTTATCCGCCGGATCTTCGAGCTCCGTATGCTTCTTCTGAACGGCTCCTATACAGAGACGCCACCGCTTGAATCAAGCGAAGCGACAGTTTATACCTGGCAGTATATTCTTTCAACGCCGGTCACAAAGCTTTACAGCTTCACTCTTTCGGACGCCGTCCTCGCCGAGCTTTCTCAGAACATCGATTTCCTTCTCCGGCAGGAAATCCCCTACGATTTCAAAAGCCTACGGATTTTAAATGAAATACAGTGATGGTATACAGATATTCTGACTAAAGTAAAATCAGATTTTAGTTTAGACATAAAAAGTAAATGGGAAAATGTTTTTATTTCCACAAACCCGGTTGAAAAATGCGATTCGTTCAATGACGATTCTTGAAATTTCGCGGCGGTAACTCAATTTTAAAGTGAGTTACCGCCGCGAGAAAATCTCAAGACAATGTCTTATATTGAGAGAGCAATGATCAAAGCGATGAAGAAAAGAGCTGCTGGGAAATACTTAGGGAGGAGTGAAGCTATTGTGAAGGCAAAAGATTATGGTATTCACTGTGGAGAGTTTCAGACAGGTCCACTTAATAAAATTACGGATGTATGCGGTGTTACTGTCGGACATTACACGATGCATGTCGGAAAACACAATACAGGGATTACGGTGATCCTGCCTGTTCCTGAAGACGGAACGAAAAGTCTTTTTTTAGAGAAATGTATCGCTGCATGCTATGTGCAGAACGGCTTCGGGAAAACAACCGGTCTCATGCAGGTTGACGAGCTCGGTACGCTTGAAACGCCGATCGTACTGACCAATACCTTAAATGTCGGAAAGCTCAGCGATGCGCTGATTACGCATGTGCTCCGCTATGAAAAGACAGTAAATCCTGATAAAGACATTTTTTCCATCAATCCGGTGGTTGGGGAATGCAACGATTCACATCTTAATGATATCAGGGAAAGAGTCCTAGGTGAGGAAGAACTTGAAGAAGCATTCCTAAATGCAGGTAAGGACTTTCAAGAGGGCGCTGTCGGTGCCGGGACAGGAACCATATGTTATGGCTTAAAGGGTGGTATCGGGAGTGCGTCGCGCCTCGTCACGATTGACGGTAAAGCATATACCCTCGGCATTTTGGTTCAGTCGAATTTCGGGAGGACCAAAAATCTTATCGTCGGCGGAAAACCAATCGGTCGGACGATCATGGAGGCATTGAAGCGGGAAAATGATGAAGGTGGCGAGGCGGGCGGGATACCCTCTGCCATGGAGGCATTGGACAAGGAAAGGGATGAACGCAGCAAGAAGGACGTAACCAGTAAGACGAATGGAATAACCTCTGTTGACCGCGGATCCATCATGATGATCTTCGCGACAGATATGCCGCTTACCGCGAGACAGCTTCGAAGGATTTTGAGACGCGTGCCGAATGGTTTAGCCCGAACCGGCTCCTACACAGGAAACGGCAGTGGGGAAGTGGTAATCGGCTTCACGACGGCAAACCGCATCAGAGAAATCCCGCCAATGCTTACATTACATGCTTATCCGGACCATATGCTAGATCCGGTATTTCGTGCCGTCACAGAGCTTTCAGAAGAAGCGGTACTCAATTCCATGCTTAAGTCCCAACCGGCAGAAGCACTTGATGGTACGAAAATTCATAGCCTCGCGGAGTTTGTGATTGACACTGAAGGCTGACAGAGAGAACCGTCCCCGGTGTCACATCTTGGTGACAACCATGTGAAAATACTGGATTTTTCATAGACGACGCGGTATGATGAGAAAGTATGTGCCGGGCGAGAACAAATGTCCGGCGAAATAGAATCGTCGCGGTGCCGGATTGCGGCGCGGTCTTTAAAGACAAGCGCGCATGCAGCACCTCGCATCAAATCATCTATGCCGCACTCCGGCGGCAGAAAGAGGAAAAAATGGCAAAGAATTACACGATGGACACGATTGTTTCTCTTGCGAAGTCAAGAGGCTTTGTTTATCCGGGCTCCGAGATCTACGGTGGTCTTGCGAATACCTGGGATTATGGAAACCTCGGCGTAGAGCTGAAGAATAACGTGAAGAAGGCCTGGTGGAAGAAATTCGTCCAGGAATCAAAATATAATGTAGGCATTGACTGCGCGATCCTCATGAATCCGCAGACGTGGATTGCTTCGGGACATCTCGCTTCCTTCTCGGATCCGCTGATGGATTGTAAGGAGTGCCACGAGCGTTTCAGAGCCGATAAGCTGATCGAGGATTATGCGGCTGAGAACGGGATCGACATCGGCGGCTCTGCAGACGGCTGGACCAACGAGCAGATGGAAAGCTTCATCGAGGAGCATCAGATTCCGTGTCCTTCCTGCGGTAAGCATAATTTCACCGGTATCCGTCAGTTTAACCTGATGTTCAAGACCTTCCAGGGTGTCACCGAGGATGCAAAGGATGCCGTATATCTCCGTCCGGAGACCGCACAGGGCATCTTTGTAAACTTCAAGAATGTCCAGAGAACGTCTCGTAAGAAGCTGCCGTTTGGTATCGGTCAGATTGGTAAGTCTTTCCGTAATGAAATCACCCCGGGCAACTTCACGTTCCGTACGCGTGAGTTCGAGCAGATGGAGCTTGAGTTTTTCTGCAAGCCGGACACTGATCTTGAATGGTTCGCATACTGGAAGCAGTTCTGTCAGGACTGGCTCCTGTCCCTCGGTATGCCGAAAGAGATGCTTCGTGCAAGAGACCATGAGAAGGCAGAGCTTTCCTTCTATTCGAAGGCAACGACAGACCTTGAGTTCCTGTTCCCGTTCGGCTGGGGCGAGCTTTGGGGTATTGCTGATAGAACAAATTATGACCTGGGTCGTCATCAGGAGGTTTCCGGTCAGGATATGACCTACTTCGATGATGAGACCAATGAGCATTACCTTCCGTTCGTCATCGAGCCGTCACTTGGTGCCGACCGTGTGACCCTTGCTTTCCTTTGCGCAGCCTATGATGTTGAGGAGCTTGAGGGCGGTGACGAGAGAACTGTCCTTCATTTCCACCCGGCAATCGCACCGGTTAAGATCGGCATCCTTCCGCTTTCAAAGAAGCTTGCAGAGCCGGCTATGGCGATCCATGACGAGCTTGCGAAGTATTGGAACGTCGAATACGACGATCGTGGAAACATTGGCAAGCGCTACAGAAGACAGGACGAGATCGGCACGCCGTACTGCGTGACCTACGATTTCGATTCCGAGAATGACCACTGCGTGACCATCCGTGAGAGAGACACGATGCAGCAGGAGAGAATTCCGATTGATGGTCTCAAGAAATATTTTGAGGAGAAGCTGTTCTTCTAAAATAGACAAAATATCCCAGGCCGCCGCACATTTGTGCGGCGGCCTTATGCTATACTAGGGGACATAGAAAGTGAGGTGCGGTATGCGGCATATAAGCCTGATGGGGCGTGTGGCGGTGAGCTTCGGGATCAGTACGATCCTGCCGCTGTTTCTGATGTTTCTGATGTTTCGCGGCGTCACAACCATGGACATCAATGTAGCCATCCTGATTTTGGCGGGCTTATTTTTCATCGGCTGGATTTATATGGGCATCGTGAAGCCGGTGGATCAGCTGAAGAAGGCGGCGAAGCGGATCGAGAGTGGTGACCTTGATTTCACACTGGAGGCGGAGACGCATGACGAGTTCGGTGAGCTGATGGAGGCATTTGAAGAGATGCGGCTTCGGCTTAAGGAAACCGAGGAGGAGAAGCTGAAGGCGGACCAGGAGAACCGAGAGCTGATCTCGAACATCGCGCATGACCTGAAGAC
>OMZX01000009.1 GCA_900315665.1 uncultured Eubacteriales bacterium | reverse complement strand
AACAGAAGGAAAGAAGCTAAGAAAACAAAAGTTGCGGAAGAACCACGGTTTCATAACCGCATCGGTGTCTTTCGCAGAAAGACGGGTTATAAGTATGAATATTACTATGATCGGGATGCCCTCCAGCGGTAAATCTACGGTGGGCGTGCTGCTGGCGAAGCGGCTGGGGATGGATTTTGTGGATGTGGATCTGGTGATTCAGAATCGGACCGGGAAGCTGCTGAAGGAGATTATTGCGGAGAAGGGCAATGACGGGTTTCAGAAGGTGGAGGGGGATATTGCCTGTACCTTGAACCCGGAGAATACGGTGATCGCACCGGGCGGATCGATCTGCTACGAAGACTGGGCGATGGAGCATCTCAAGAAAATTTCGACGATCGTCTACCTCGATGTCGCGTTTGAAGAAATGGAACGCCGCATCGGAAACGTCACAGACCGCGGCGTCACCATCCCGGCCGGCTACACCCTCCGCGACCTCTACAACGAACGCACGAAGCTCTACGCGAAATATGCCGACGTCACCTGCGACGAACGCGGCAAGGACCTCGGCGCCGTCGTCGACTGGCTCCGAGAGTATTTTGAAAATCATAAAGAATAGATATAGAGAAGCCAAAGAAGTATAGGCAGGGAAGCAAATAGAGCAGTGGGTGGAATGGAGGGGCACCCGTACGAACAATAAAGCCGGAAATCTCAGCTAGCAAGGTTATCCCGGAGTACCGCGCTTGCGCGGGGAGGCTTCGGGATGCCTTAGCGGCGAGCGCGTTCAAAGACATCGCTTGCGATGTCTACTGATTTTTTCCTGAATTGGGCCGGCCCGGCTGGAGCACCCGGATAGCGCTTAGATTTCCGAGCCGTGAGCTAGGGTGCCCCTCCATTCCACCCACTGCTCTATTTGCTTCCCGTACATAATCTTTTAGGAAGGCCAATATGACAGAACGAAAGCAGCTTGTGCTCGGGATTCTCGCGCATGTCGACGCCGGAAAGACGACGTTGAGCGAGAGCATCCTGTATGAAACAGGCAAAATCAAGGAGCGCGGCCGCGTCGACAAGGGCTCGGCCTACCTCGACACGGACACCATGGAAAAGGAGCGGGGCATCACCATCTTTTCAAAGATGGCGACCTTCCCGCTTTTTGATATAGAAACTTATCTCCTCGACACCCCGGGCCACGTTGACTTTTCCGCCGAGATGGAGAAGACACTCTCGGTTCTTGACGACGCAGTGCTTGTCATCAGCGGTGCCGACGGCGTCCAGGGACATACCGAAACACTCTGGAAGCTTCTCACCCGCTACCATGTGCCGACCTTCCTCTTCGTAAACAAGATGGACCAGCCCGGCACCGACCGGACAAAGCTCCTCACCGACCTTCGGAAGCATTTCGGCGACGGCATCATCGACTTTTCCGATGTCACTTTTTCGAAGACGGACCCGACGATTTACACGATGCCGGACACACTGAAGGAAAGTATGGCGCTCCAGGACGAGCGGCTCATGGAAAAATATCTCGAGACCGGCGACCTCCCGCTCCGTGACATCCGAAACCTCATCTGGGACCGAAAGGTTTTCCCGGTCTTCTTCGGCAGCGCCCTCAAAAATGAAGGCGTCGACCGCCTGCTCCGCGGGCTCTATAACTTTATTGCATTACCACTTTACCCGGACTCCTTTGGTGCCCGCGTCTTTAAGATTACCCGAGACCAGCAGGGAAAGAAACTTAGCTTCCTGAAAATCACCGGTGGAGTCCTTCGCGTCCGCGATGAGCTCCTGCCCGGTGAAAAGGTCCCGGAGCTCCGCGTCTATAGTGGCCAGGGCTATGAAAATCGTGATGAAGTGGCAGCCGGAGGCATTGCTGTCATCCCGGGTATGGCCGGACTTGAAACCGGCATGGCGCTTGGCGCTGAGCCGAAAGGACAGGATCCGACACTCACGCCTGTGCTCGACTACCAGATCCAGTGTCAGAATGCTGACACCCTGACACTCTACACGAGTCTTCGCACGCTCCGCGAGGAATTTCCAGAGCTTCACCTTCGTTTCGATGAGAAGCTGAAGGAGATCCACGTCGCGCTCATGGGCGCCGTGCAGACCGAGGTGCTGACCCGCCTCGTGAAGGAGCGCTTCTCCTACGACATTACTTTCAGCGAGGGAAAAATTCTCTATAAAGAAACGATTGCCGCACCCGTCGAGGGAGTCGGACACTTCGAACCACTCAGGCATTATGCGGAGGTGCACCTTCTCATGGAACCACTTACGCGCGGCAGCGGCCTTCAGTTTCGTGCTGACTGCCCGACGGATATGCTGGCAAGAAACTGGCAGCGCCTCATCCTCACGCACCTTCAGGAACGGGAGCATGTCGGCGTCCTGACCGGTTCGCCGATCACCGATATTCGCTTCACGCTTGTCGCAGGCCGCGCTTCCATCAAGCACACCGAAGGCGGCGACTTCCGTGAAGCAACCTACCGCGCCGTCCGCCAGGGACTCCGGAAGGCAGAAAACATCCTGCTCGAGCCCATGTATCATTTCACACTCGAAATCCCGCAGACCTTCACCGGCCGTGCCATGACCGACCTCTCGAACATGCACGCGGCGTTCTCGACGCCAGAATATAGCGGGCAGACGAGCCTAACGGCGGTTTCCGATTCGATGGGCATTTCGGCCACACCCAAGCCAGCTGTGGCTCCCGATTCGAAGAGCGCTTCCAATCAGTCTGAAACGACTGGCAACGTATCGAAATATGCCACCAGCACAGCCCTCGATAACAGCGAAGACATGGGTACCGCCCGCATCGAAGGCACCGCGCCCGTGTCAGCCATGCCGTGGCCACCTAATGCTCACACCAGGCGGCTACGATATTTGTCGTGACGCAGAGCGCGTCGTCGAGGAGAGCGGCTATGATCCGGATGCCGACATCATGAACCCGTGCGCGTCCGTGTTCTGCGCCCACGGCACCGGCTTCCTCGTGCCGCCAGACCAGGTCGAAAGCTACATGCACGTCGAATCGCCGCTGTCTCTGGGTGGCCAGGTTGAAAAGAAAGACCTCGAAGAAGAAGCGAAACGCCTCGAAAAGCTTGCGAAAGAGAAGAACGACACCAGTCCGAAAAAGAGCGGCCGCTACATCGCAGACCAGGAGCTCGAGGACATCTTCATCCGCACCTATGGCCCCGTGAAAAACCGCGCAAAGCTCATGAATGAAGCCAGCGCCCGCACGATCGCTGCAAAGAAAAAAGAAGAAAATACGAAAGCCGCCCGCGAAGCCCATGCCGGGAAAAACACCGAGAAGAAAGACTATCTCCTCGTTGACGGCTACAACATCATCTTCTCCTGGGACGAGCTCAAACCCCTCGCCGCCACAAACCTGGACAGCGCCCGCAGTAAGCTCCTCGACATCCTCTCAAACTACGCCGGCTATACCGCCCGCGAAACCATCGTCGTCTTCGACGCCTACCGCGTCGCCGGCCACATCGTAGAACAGCTCCGCTATAACAATTTGTACGTCGTCTTCACTAAAGAAGCCCAGACCGCCGACGAATACATCGAAGAACTAGCCCACACCCTCCGCCATGACTACCACGTCACCGTAGCCACCAGCGACCGCGTCGTCCAAGTCATCACCTGGGGTGCCGGCGCCACCATCCTGTCGGCGAAGAATCTGGAAGAAGAAGTTCGGCGGATTGAAACCACCATCCGTTTCGACCACCTATCTAATTCAGATTCAAAAATCGGAACCACCATCAACTTACCGCAATAAAAGAGGGGCTGACGCGCCAAAGCGCGAGCCCCGGGTGGCCGTCTGAAAGCCCGGCTGCGGGCATCGGAGGGGCACCCGTACGAACATAAAGCCGAAAGTCCCAGCTAGCCGAGCGATCCAGCCGAGGTAGAAAATCCGCGAGGTAGAAAATCCGGGTTACAACCCCGGATTTTCTAGGCCCATTGAAGGAAAAGCCCCTTCAAGGCTTTTCCTGAATTGGGCCGGCCCGGATGGAGCGCTCGGATAGCGCTAGGACTTTCGAGCAGTGAGGAGGGCGCCCCTCCGATGCCCGCAGCCGGGCTTTCGGGCGGCCGCCCGGGGCCCGCGCTTCGCGCGTCAGCCCCGTAGTAAAGGAAAGAAACCATGTTACAGAAAATCTGGCTCCGCCTGCCAATCAAACGAAAAATCGACACCTTCACCGCGGTCGTGGTCCTCATCATGCTATTCTCCGTCGGCATGGCCCTCTCCATGATGCACTTCTCCACCGCAGGCTACCAGGAAATCCTCGAAGAAGACATGGCCTGCCAGGACTTCATGGACGCCATGAACCAGGAAGGCCTCGCCCTCCACACCTACTTCACCGACGAAACCGATAACAACCGTGAGGACCTCGACGCCGCCATTGCCCGCGCCGAACGCTCCGTCTCAGCGCTCCCCTTCGACTACGAAAGAATCGGCGCCGAACGCTACGCCCGCACCTGGAACATCCGAAACGCCTATAACCAATACAAAAAAGAACGCGACCTTCTGCTCACGAGCCACGCCGGTGTCGGCGGAATGCTTACATCAGTCTACCGTCTCTACGACCGACAGAATTATCTGGAAACCTACGCACGGAAGCTCCTCCAGCTCACCGTAGAAGCCGGTTCCGACACCTACGAGGAAAAACTCCCCGTCTTTCAGAAGCTCCCGTTTGTACTTCTGAACATAATGCTGATTCTCCTCTTCATCCTGTTCCGCGTATCCGGCCGCATGACAGAAGCTATCGTCCGCCCCGTACTAAAGCTTAGTGAGGATGCTGTAAGCATTGCAAAAGGAAACCTCGATACACCCGACATCGTCGTCGAAAATGAGGATGAGCTCGGCAGCCTCGCGGACGTCTTTAACCGCATGAAGCATGCGACCCGCGACAACATCGATACCATCGTCGAAAATCACCGCGTGACCGAGCTCCTCCAGAAGGAAAAACTCGAAAACATCGAGATGGAGAAACGACTCGAGCTAAACCGCCTCGAACTACTGAAATCCCAGATCAACCCCCATTTCCTGTTCAACACCCTGAACATGATCGGCTCCATGGCCGAACTCGAAGATGCCGAAACGACCGAAAAAATGACCGAATCCCTCGCGAGCCTTTTCCGCTACAACCTGAGCACAAAGGAACAGATCGTCCCGATCAGCTCCGAGCTCCGAATCGCCGAAGACTACATGTACCTCCAGAAAATGCGCTTCGGCAGCCGGATTAACTACGAGGTTATCCTCCCCGAAAACCAGAACATCCGCATTCCATCCTTCACCATGCAGCCCCTCGTCGAAAACGCCATCGTCCACGGCCTCTCGAAAAAAGAAACCGGCGGCACCGTCACGATCCATGTTCAGTGGGCGAATGCCTCCACCGTGACGATTGACATTAAAGACGACGGCTTAGGCATGCCGAAGGAAGCATTGACGAGCCTCCAGGAAAAACTCACGAAGCAGAGCACCGCAAAGATCGGCATCGGCCTCGGCAACATCTACCTCCGCATCAAACACCTATACCAGCATGGCGACCTCGAAATCGCCTCCGAGGAAGGAAAAGGCACCACCGTCACCCTCACAATCCCCCAGAACGAAGAAATCCCCGACGACCGCAAAATCCAAATCGGCGAAACCGAAGAAAAACTATAAAGGAGAAGCCATGTACAGAATATTAGTTGCAGATGATGAAATGATCGAACGGAAGGTCCTCGTCCGCCGTTTGCAGAAGAAGTATCCGGACTGTGAAATCGTCGATGCCGAGAACGGCCGCGAGGTTCTCGAAAAATACCATAAAATCCCTGCGGAAATCCTGATTCTCGACATCGAGATGCCCGGCATCACCGGCCTCGAAGCCGCCGAGACCCTCCGCGAAGAAGGCTCCCGCAGCGCCATCATCTTCCTGACAGCCTACGACAGCTTCAGCTATGCAAAAAAAGCCGTCTCCGTTCACGCCCTCGACTATTTACTAAAGCCCTGCGACGAAAAAGAACTCCTCGACGTCGTCGATGCCGCCATGCATTATGTAGACGGCGTCCGCGAAGGAACCGTCCTTCCCCTCCCGATAGTGAAAAAGGACAGTACACAAGATACTAAGGAAACATCCCCATCAGAAAAAAACCAGGCCACTGACAACCCCGAAGAAAACCCGATCCGTGCCGCCCGTATGAAAGAATACATCGACCGCTACTACATGAAAGACATAGCCGTCCAGGACATCGCCGGCGCCCTAGGCTATTCCGAAGCCTACTTCTGCAAGCTCTTCAAACAATATTTCGGCAAAAGTTTCGTCACCTACCTCGCAGAATACCGCGTAGACAAAGCAAAACGCCTCTTAGAAGACGTATCCTTCAACATAAAAGAAGTCGGCCAGGCTGTAGGCTATCAGGATTCAAATTACTTCGCAAAGGTCTTCCGCAGAGCGATGGGCGAGAGCCCGAGCGACTACAGACAGCAAATCATGACCGGTAAATAAAAACAGGACTGCGGCGCGGAAGCGCCCGATGCAGTGACCCGCCATCGGGCGCCTCAGCGCCGCAGTCCGTCCGCACAGCCACAAAAGTAAATCATGTCACATTTCGTTCATAAATTAGAAAACGCTAGGAATAATGCACAAAACGGAGGCATTGTCCTTGTGCAAAATGGAAATTCTGCCCGAAAAATATGAACAAAATGTGAAAATTCTTCTACCAATCCAAAAAATTTACTATTCCGGAGTTTCATGAGACCCATTACAATAAGAACAGTAAAGGGGCCGAGCGTGAAGCCCCGGAATTTTCAACTTTTTGGAGGAAAATGATTATGAAGAAGAGACTTGTTAGTTCTGTTCTGGCCGCTACTATGGTAGCTTCTCTTGCTGCCTGCGGCGGTTCGAAGACTGCAGAGACCACAGCTGCTGCTACCACAGCTGCTGCAGAGACCACAAAGGCTGCTGAGACCACAAAGGCTGCTGAGACCACAGCTGCTGCAGAAGAGACAACCGCAGCTGCTGCTGAAGCAACAGGCGACTATAAGGTAAACGAAGCTGCTGCAGCTGATCCGAAGGTAACCCTTACGATGGCTGAAGTTAACCCGCTTGAGAACACCATCTGCGGACAGATGGACGTTAAGTTCAAGGAAGCTGTAGAGGCTATTTCCGGTGGTTCCATCACGATCGACCTTCAGGCAGCCGGTGTACTTGGTTCCGAGAACGATGTCCTCGACTCCATGCTCGGCGGCGGCGGAACGATCGACCTTTCCAGAATCTCCGCATTCGCTCTGAACTCCTACGGCGCAAAGAAGTCTGTACTTCTTTCCCTTCCGTACACCTTCACAGGCAGAGAGCACTTCTGGAATTTCGTAAATTCTGACCTTGGTGCTGAGATCCTTGGCGAAGCTGAGGAGCAGAAGGTCGGCGTTAGAGGCCTGTTCTACGGCGAAGAGGGCTTCCGTCATTTCTTCTCTGTAGCAGATAAGCCAATCAACACAATCGATGATATGAAGAACATGAAGGTTCGTGTATCGAACGACCCGATCATGCAGAAGATGGTACAGGGCCTCGGTGCTACTGCAACATCGATCTCCATGACAGAGCTTTATTCTTCACTGCAGACCAACACAGTAGATGCTGCTGAGCAGCCGATCGCAAACTATGCATCGAACGCATTTAACGAAGTTGCTCCGAACGTCATCCTCGACGGCCACACACTTGGCGCTATCCAGGTTGTTATGACAGATGATGCTTATGACAACAAGCTCACAGACAACCAGAGAGCAGTTATCGATGAAGCTTCCAAGATTGCTTCTGACTACTGCAAGACCATTGCTCAGGAGACAGAGGATAAGGTTCTCGCAGATCTCAAGGCAAAGGGTGTTAACATCGTTGAGGTTACAGACAAGGCTCCTTGGCAGGAAGCTGTAAAGGCTATTCCGGAAGAGTATGCTACCGGCGATATGGCTGATCTTTACGAGAAGATCAAGGCTCTTGGCTAATCTTAAGAGTACATTCCTACTCATTATGTGACATGAACGGGAAGCACTATGGCGTGCAAAGCATGTCAGGTGCTTCCCGTATTATATGAAGAGCAAAGGTTCCATTTTGAAACGCTTTGATTCGTCAGATAATGTAGAAAATTGATTTCAAAACTATATTAGGAAGGAATGTTCATGACACACAGGCCGGGTTCAAAGCGCGGAGTGAGTGTCACGAACATTCCCCTGATATATGACTTCATGTATAACCTCACCATGCTGATCTGTAAGCTGCTGTTGATCGCAGATATTATCATCATGTCCTGGGTCGTACTTGCAAGATATGTGACGGCTATTCCGGCACCAAGCTGGGGCGAGGAAATCATCCTCACACTCATGGGCTACATGTCTGTGTTGTCCGCAGCACTCGCTATTCGTCGTAATGCTCATGTCAGGATGCAGGCCTTTGATCGTTATCTGCCGCCGATGCTCCTGAAGATTCTGGAGCTTTTCTCTGACTGCTGTGTCATGGGACTTGCGTTCGTTATGCTTGTGGTAGGCTGGAAGTACGCGACCGGTATCGGCGCAAAGGGTACCTACATTTCTCTTCCAAATGTCTCGAAGATCTGGATGTATCTTCCGATTCCGGTAGCCGGACTCGCGATGATCTTTTTCGAGCTTGAAAGAATCGTGATGGATATTGAAGAATAATCATGGCAAATACAACAGCGATTGCGATTCTCCTCATTTCCTTCTTCGTTCTAATCTTTCTGAGAGTTCCAATTGCATATGCAGTTGCGATTTCTTCGATTTTCTGCCTCATGGCACAGGGACTCCCGCTTAACACAGTACCGCAGCAGATGGTAAAGGGTATTTCATCCTTCTCTCTCATGGCCGTTCCGTTCTTTATCACGATGGGCGTCCTGATGGGTACCGGTGGTATTTCCGAGAAGCTTCTCGATCTTGCGGATTCGCTGGTCGGCTGGATGACCGGTGGTCTCGCGATGGTTAACATCGTCGCTTCCTATTTCTTTGGTGGTATTTCCGGTTCTGCTTCTGCCGATACCGCATCTCTTGGTTCTCTTGAGATCCCGATGATGGTGGACAGAGGCTATGATACCGATTTCTCAACAGCCGTTACGATCGCATCCTCTGTAGAGGGTATGCTCGTTCCGCCAAGCCATAACATGGTTATCTATGCGACGACTGCCGGCGGTATCTCCGTAGGCTCCCTGTTCCTCGCAGGCTATCTTCCAGGCGCAGTACTTGCGGGCTCACTGATGGTCGGCTCCTATATCATTTCCAAGAAGAAGCATTATCCGAAGGGAGATCCGTTCTCTATGAAGCGGTTCCTGAAGGATGCAGCAACTTCGGTTTGGGCACTGCTTTCCATCGTCATCGTTGTAGTCGGCGTCGTAGCCGGTGTCTTCACAGCGACTGAGTCTGCAGCTATCGCCGTAATTTATTCACTGCTTGTTTCGGTTTATATCTATAAGGGCGTTACCTGGAAGGGTGTATGGCATTGCTTTGATCAGTGCGTGGATACACTGTCAATCGTGCTGATCCTTATTTCTACATCTTGTCTGTTTGGTTATTGTCTGACGAGACTGCATCTGCCGGATATGGCAGCAAACTTCATCACCGGCGTTTCTTCAAGCCCGGTTGTGACGGCAATGCTTCTCAACATTATCCTTCTGATTCTCGGCTGCATCATGGATATGGCGCCGATCATCCTGATCACGACACCGATCCTTCTTCCGATTGCGCAGTCGATTGGTATCGATCCGGTTCAGTATGGTATCATCCTGGTTCTGAACTGTGGTATCGGTCTTCTGACACCGCCGGTTGGTTCGGTTCTGTTCATTGGCTCCGCGATCGCGAAGCTGCCGATGGAGAAGGTGGTCAAGGCCATGATTCCGTTCTATATCATGATGGTTGTGGCGCTGCTGCTCATCACGTATATTCCGGATCTCTCGCTTTGCATTCCGAAGGCGTTCGGCTATGTACAGCAGGGGGCTGGTATTCTCGCTATGATGTAAGTGAAAAACTGACGGGGCTGTCGCGGAAAGCGGCAGCCCTTTTTTCGTACTCTGCCGTGGTCAGTGCACGGGTGGGGTTGTGGTCACCGGCGGAACAGCGGAAGGGGCACCCTAGCTCACGCTCGTAGGTCTAATCGCTATCCAGCCATCACGAGCTGGGTCGGCCCAATTCAGGAAAAATCCTTGAAGGGATTTTTCCTTCAATGGGCCTAAAAAATCGGGCCTTGTGGGCGCCGATTTTTTACCCTGCTCGTGCTGGCTGGCTAGCGAAGACCTACGGCTTTATGTTCGTACGGGTGCCCCTTCCGCTGTTCCGCCGGTGTATCTAAACTTATGAGTGCACTGACCGTGGCAGGGCACGAAAAAAAGACTGCCGCTTTCCGCGACAGCCCCTGATATTTCTGATATCATATGTGGAGGATTATAAGTCTGGAGGGTGTATGAGATACCAGTTTAAATTTAGAAATAGCGTGAAGGATCTTTTTGTAGTGAGTATGATGATGACCTATCGGTCATCATTCATCATTGTAGTGAATGTGGTTTGGACGTTGGCTATGGCTACGCTTCTGGGGGCTTGTATTGGATCAAATCAGAAAGTTATGGCCGTTCTTGCTGGGATTGCGATGATTTATTTTCCGTTGATTCAGCCGATTTGGATTTATTTTCGGTGTCGAAAGGCGGATGCGAAAATCAAGGAAGATACGACGCTCAGCTTTACGGATAAGGAAATTTTTGTGAAGGTCGGGGAGAAGGGCCAGACGGTTTCGTGGTCTTCGGTGCGTTCCGTCATAAAAAGAGGTTCGCTGACGCTTGTTTATACGGATGCGCAGCATGGCTTCGTCATCCCGCGGCGTGCGATCGGCAGCAAGGAGAAGCAGCAGGAGTTTTATGAGTTTGCGAAAAAGGCAGCGGAGAGTGCTCACCGAAAGAAGTAAGAGGCTTGTTTTGGATGAGGCTTACCATGAAAGGATAGGATGGGCAACATCGGTGGTGATGTCATAGGTTATATGGATGGCATAGGAGATGGGTGGTGAAAAGGTTAAATGGATTTTTAGAAAAAGCGGCTATCGTGTGTCTGATGGCGGCATTGGCGGGATGTGCGGCCAATGCTTCCTCCGGTGGTGAAACTGATACGGCATCGAAAAAAGCGGCGGTGCCGGAATATGTCTTTACTTATGCGGAGAATCAGACGAGCGATTATCCGACGACGATGGCGGCGAGGCATTTTGCGGAGCTTGTAAGCGAGCGGACAGGCGGGAGGATCGAGATTAGGGTTTATCCGAAAGCAGAGCTCGGTGATGAGCGGTCGACAGTGCAGCAGATTTCCTTCGGAGGAATCGACTTCGGCCGGGCATCCCTCTCGAACCTCGCGGATTACAGCCCGAAGTCGGTCGTTTTGCAGATGCCCTATCTTTACAAGGATGCACACCACATGTGGGAGGTGCTTGATGGAGACATTGGAAGAGAGATGAAGGCTTCCTTTCAGGGAACAGGTCTTGTTGCCCTGACATGGTTTGATGCCGGCGCAAGAAACTTCTATACGAAAACGCCGGTACGGGGGCTTTCGGATATGAAGGGGTTGAAGATCCGTGTTCAGCAGTCTGCACTCATGGAGGACGTCGTACGGAGCTTAGGCGCCGCGCCCGTGCCACTCATTTACGAAGATGTCTATTCCGCACTTGAAACCGGCGAAATCGATGGCGCGGAAAACAACTGGTCCTCCTACGAAGCCATGAAGCATTACGAATACGCCAAATACTTTACCCTCGACGAACACACCCGCGTTCCCGAGCTCGTCCTCATGTCACAGGCCACCTACGACGCCCTGTCCGACGAAGACCGCACCACCATCGAGACCTGCGCCGAAGAAGCCGCCGACTACGAAAAAGCCCTATGGAACAAGCGCCGCGACCAATCCCGCACCCGCGTCCTCTCCGCCGGCACCGAAGCCATCACCCTCCCAGAACCCGAAAAAGCAAACTTCCGCGCCGCCGTCGCCCCATTATATGAGAAATACTGCGGCGACTACCTGAACCTCGTCGAAGAAATCACCGCCGCAGGCGGTGAATAAAGGAAAGTCAAAAGCTTCAAGAGCCAAAACCGCTCCTTGAGTATGGAACTGGCGGACCGGAAATGCGGGCGTCTGCCTGTGGCGAATGGTGGGGCACCCGTACGAACATAAAGCCGAAAGTCTTCGCTAGCCAGCCATCGCAGGGTAAAAAATCGGCGCCCACAAGGCCCGATTTTTTAGGCCCATTGAAGGAAAAATCCCTTCAGCGATTTTTCCTGAATTGGGCCGGCCCAGCTCGGGATGGCTGGATAGCGATTAGACTTTCGAGCAGTGAGGAGGGTGCCCCATCATTCGCCACAGGCAGACGCCCGCATTTCCGGTCCGCCAGTTCCGCGCTCGAGGAGCGCGAAGCCATACACCTTTGACACACCCATACCGCGATGCTATAATACGAAGGTTCAGTAATGAACAGCCACACGTGAGTTCGTGACCTTCCTCACGTAAAACAAAACTACAGGAGAACATTACAATGAAAAACAACAAAACGACTGTCCTGATCGCCCAGTCCGCGATCATCGCGGCGATTTACGTCGCGCTGACCCTTGCCTTCGCACCCATCAGCTTCGGTGCGATCCAGTTCCGGATCTCAGAGGCACTCTGCATCCTGCCGTACTTTACCTTCGCAGGCGTCCCGGGCGTGACCCTCGGCTGCCTGCTTGGCAACATCCTCGGCGGTGCAGCACTCCCGGACATCATCTTCGGCACCCTCGCGACCTTCATCGGCGCCGTGCTTAGCTACGAGGTAAGAGGCATCAGCAAATGGCTTGTATGCCTGCCGCCGATCCTGTCGAACACGATCATCATTCCCTTCGTACTCCGCTTTGCCTACGGCGTACCGGATATGATCCCGTATTTGATGCTTACCGTCGGCATCGGTGAGATCCTTGCGATTGCCGTACTCGGAAACATTCTTATCGCAGCCCTCGAGCCGAAGAAGAACTTCATTTTCGGGCAGTCTGTTTCGATTTAATAAGAAAAGACGGAGGCTAAGCCACCTGATGTCGGCATTGGACAAATCCTTGCCGAAGAAAAAGATTCAGGCCTTCGGAAACGATTATTCCGCAGGTTAATCCTGCGGAGCCTTCTTTATTTAGAGGAAACTATGTATCAGATTAATTTCAATCAGCCGGTTCACGTCCACTTCATCGGCATTGGCGGTATTTCTATGAGCGGCCTCGCCGAGATCCTCCATGCGCGGCATTTTACCGTCACAGGCTCCGACATGAAGGAGTCCGAGCTCACAGACAAGCTCGCAGCTGAAGGGATGGAGATCCACTACCCGCAGAGCGCGGACAACATCGTGCCGGGCATAGATGTCGTCGTTTACACCGCGGCGATCCATCCCGACAACCCGGAGTTTCGTGCCGCCGAAGACGCCGGGATTCCAATGCTTACACGTGCGCAGCTCCTCGGGGAGATCATGCGGAACTATAAGGAAGCCATCAATATCTCCGGCACCCACGGGAAGACCACGACGACCTCGATGATCACCGAGATCCTCCTCGAAGCACACAAGGACCCCACAGTCACGGTAGGCGGTATGCTCCAGGACATCGGCGGCAACATCCGCGTCGGCGGCCAGGAAATGTTCGTCGCAGAGGCCTGCGAATATACAAACTCCTTCCTCAGCTTCTTCCCGACGATTGAAGTCATTCTGAACGTAGAAGCCGATCACCTCGACTTCTTTAAGGACATCGACGACATTCGCCACAGCTTCAAGAAATTCACCGAGAAGCTCCCGAAGGACGGCCTCCTCGTCATCAACAAGGACATCCAGCACGTCGAGTACTTCCTTGATGATCTTAATTGCAAGGCCATCACCTTCGGCCACGGCAAGGACGCGGACTACACCGCAAACTTCATCAGCTTCGATAAATTCGCCCGCCCGACCTACACCCTTTTCTATAAGGGTGAAGCCCTCGGCAAGGTCGAGCTCGGCGTAACCGGTGAGCACAATATCTACAACTCCCTCGCCGCCATCGCCGTCTGCCGCGAGTTAGGCATCGACATGCAGGCAATCCTGACCGCCCTTAAAAACTTCACCGGCACCGACCGCCGCTTCCAAAAAAAGGGAACTGTGCACGGTTTTACCATTATTGACGACTATGCACACCACCCACAGGAAATCGCCGCCACCATCGAAGCCGCGAAAAAATACCCGCATAGGAAACTCTGGGTCGTATTCCAACCCCACACCTACTCCCGTACAGCGGCACTCCTCGACGACTTCGCAGGCGCTTTAAGCCAGGCCGATGAAATCGTCCTCGCAGACATCTACGCCGCCCGTGAGAAAAACACCATCGGCATCAGCTCCGACGACCTCCGGAAGCACATGCTCCAGCAGAACACAAACGTGTCTTACATTCCGAACTTCAAGAAAATCGAAGATTTTCTATTAGAAAACGTCAAAGAAGGCGACGTCCTCATCACCATGGGCGCCGGTGACATCTACAAAGTCGGCGACGACCTCCTGAACCTACCAGGCGCCGAAAAAGCATAGCCATAACAAACCGAAAGTGACAGCCGGCCGTGAGGCCGGCTAAACTTTTAAAGAAAAACAGCAAAGCCAACTTAAGTGAAGTCAAGAAAGTGAATAGAGGGAAACGGACGTCGGTGCAGCCGGAGCGGGCAGACTAAAAGGTTCATTCGCCTGTCAGTGGAACATGGGACCGGCTGTGTCAATGCCGCGTGGTCTCGGAGGGGCACCCGTACGAACATAAAGCCGAAAGTCTTCGCTAGCCAGCCATCCCGAGCAGGGTAGAAAATCCGGGTTACAACCCCGGATTTTCTAGGCCCATTGAAGGAAAAATCCCTTCAAGGATTTTTCCTGAATTGGGCCGGCCCAGCTCGGGATGGCTGGATAGCGATTAGACTTTCGAGCAGTGAGGAGGGTGCCCCTCCGAGACCACGCGGCATTGACACAGCCAGTCCCATGTTCCGCTGTCAGGCGTTCCAAGACTATATTTGCCCGCCCCGGCTGCACCGGCGCCCGTTTCCCTCCCCACAAAAAAACGGGAGAAATCTTTTTTTTCAACAATCCACCGGCTTTGTCCACCAAAAAATGTGGATAACCTGGCGATTGTACAAAATTAATACATCACCGCCGCGTAGTTGACATCGATTTTACGCGGGTCTGTGGAAAAACTTAAAAAGCCCTCCGGCCATCCGGGAAAAATCCGCCCTTGACTTTTGAGTAATGCACCTTATCCACCGCGATGTGGACAACTTAGGTGGATAAAGTTGTGGAGCAGTGCCGTTGAACCCCCGAAAAGGATGTGTTAGTATGACTATCACGAAAGAGTTGCTTTTAGGGGTGAGAGTTCATGGGGATAAAAATTGAGAACAATCTTGCCAGTCAGGCAACCAGCATTTCCAATGATTTCATCGATCACTACATGGCCGATGCCCATGGTGATTACATAAAGGTTTTTCTTTACTTCGAGAGACATAGAAACGAACCCTTTGATGTAAAGGATGTTGCGGACGCGCTGAACCTGACAGACAATGATGTAGAGCGTGCAGTCCGCTACTGGGAGTCAAAGGGCGTATTCCGCGAGGGCTCGGTAGAGACCGTAAAGGAAGAGATCCGCGTTTCGCGTGCGATGGATCAGGCAGAGGAAGAGGAACAGGCGCAGGAGTCGGATGAGCCCCTGGAGCCGTCCCGCTATATCCTGCCGAAGGGAGCTGTAAAGACCGGGAGAAGTGCTGTATATGCCGGTACGGCTTCTTTGCGTGCAGAAAATCAGGAAGAAACGGCCGATGGAAGCATTGGCGGCGGAAAGACGGACAGCCGGAAGCTTCCGGTGAACACGCATGCATCCGGCGCGCTCGACGATCTTCGGGACAATGAAGAGTTCGGGCAGCTCGTCTTTAATCTTGAGCAGTATGCCGGGATTGCGACACCGCAGCAGATCGGCGTGCTTGAGTATTTCTACGGCGATCTCAAGATGAGCTTCGATCTTCTTGATTATCTCATCGAGTTCTGTGCGCAGGGCGGGAAGCTCACAAACCGCTACATGGAGTCGGTCGGTGTCAACTGGTATGAACAGGGCATCCGGACGCCGGAGGATGCAAAGGCGCTCGTGCAGAGCTTTTCAGATCCGCGGACGAAGAAGCCGAAGAAGTCCGGCGGCGTTTCACAGGGCAGGCCGAACAAGTTCCTGAACGTCGGGAAGACGTCGATGGATTACGAGAAGCTGGCTGAGCAGGAAGAAATGGATAAGGTCTTACATGGGTTTGACTAGATCAGAATATAATCAGATTTCGAAGGTTTACGAGGAGCGTCAGATGAGAGATCACCGGACGCTCGAACTGCATAAAAAGACGGCAATGGAGCGTATCCCGGCGCTCCGTGACCTGGAGAACGAGATCCTTGATCTTTCGATGGAAACCTACCGTAGCATGCAGAGCGGGAATCATCAGGCCCTTGCCGAGATGAGGAAAAAAGTTGAGGCTGCGACCGCCAGGAGAAAGACGCTTCTTAAGGAGCATGGCCTGCCGGAGGACTACCTCGAGCCGGTTTACGAGTGTCCGGACTGCCATGACAAGGGCTATATCGAAGGCCCGAACGGCCGCGAGAAGTGTCACTGCTACCGCGAGATGGAGATGCAGTTCCTGTACAGACAATCCGGGGTTTCCACCATCGTTCGTGCGGAAAATTTCGATACCTTTGATCTGTCCGTCTATGACGACGGCACGATGGTCGGTCCGAATACGTCGAATCTTCAGTACATGCGGAACGTGCGGGACCACCTCATAGACTGGTGCCGTCGCTTCCCGGATAACCCGGAGAAGGAGCGGAACCTGTTGTTTCGCGGGGATCCCGGCACCGGCAAGACCTTCCTTCTTAACTGCATCGCGAAGGCCGTGATGGACCGGTATCATTCCGTGATCTACCTCACAAGCATCGACCTTTTCGAGTCGCTTTCCTATAAGAAGAATAAATCCGAAGAGGATGAAACGGATGAGATGCTGGAGGCGATCCTTGACTGCGAGCTTCTCATCATCGATGACCTCGGCACCGAGATGAACAACACCTTTACTTCCTCAAAGCTTTTTTACATCCTGAACCAGAGGATCGTGTACCAGCGCTCGACGATCATCTCGACGAACCTGAAGCATGATCAGCTTCGTGACAGCTATGGCGAACGCACCGCCTCCCGCCTGAACGGCAGCTTCGACCGCTACGCTCTCTTCGGCACAGATATCCGGAACCGAAGAAAAAACGGACGATAAAAACAAAAAACCGGCATATTTTATAATGACAGCACCGCCGGTTCATGCTATAAAATATTAAAAGTGTGACGTTCCGGCAGTCTGTCTGCCGGCGTCTGAGCGCTCCCGGGATGGTATGAAGTCCCGAAGGAGGCATTGGCATCCTGGATTTGATTGCTATAAAATTGAAGATCATGTTGGCTTCGCTTTCGAAGGAGGAAGAAATGTCCGAAACATCGTCAGAGTTTATTGAACGTATTCCTGTTGGTCCGCTAGCTCTTTTGCCGTTACCGTCCATTCGTCCGCTAGGTGAAAAAGTCAATGACTACCTCGCCGAATGGCGTCGGGAGCGTGAAAGCGAGCATAAAGAGACCATTGCGTTCAACGGCTATCAGAAGGATGATTACATCGTGAAGTGCAAGATCTCGCGCTTTGGCTCCGGTGAAGGTAAGGCCGTACTGCAGGAGACCGTCCGCGGTGTCGATCTCTATATTATGGTCGATGTCATGAATTTCTCGATGACCTATTCGATGTTCGGCCAGATCAATCACATGTCACCGGATGATCATTATCAGGATTTGAAGCGTGTGATCGCCGCGACGACCGGCAAGGCGAAGCGGATCAATGTCATCATGCCGTTTATGTATGAGTCCCGCCAACACAAGCGCTCCGGCAGAGAGTCCCTCGACTGCGCGATGATGCTGCAGGAGCTGAAAAGCTATGGCGTGACCAACTTTATTACCTTCGATGCGCATGACCCGCGCGTCATGAACGCAATCCCGCAGGACAGCTTCGATAATATCTCCTGCTCCTACCAGTTCATTAAAGCAATGCTTCGGACGGTACCCGATCTCGATATTGACAAGGATCACATGATGATCATCAGCCCTGATGAGGGCGGTATGAGTCGGGCAATCTTCTATGCAAATATCCTAAGCCTCGATATGGGTATGTTCTATAAGAGAAGAGATTATACGCAGGTCATCGATGGCCGTAATCCGATCGTTGCCCATGAGTTCCTCGGCAGCGACGTGGATGGCAAGGATGTGTTCATCATCGATGATATGATTTCCTCCGGCGAGTCGCTGATCGATACGGCGAAGGAGCTGAAGGAACGGAAGGCAAAGCGTGTATTTGCCTGCTGTACGTTTGGTCTCTTCACGAGCGGCTTTAACAAGTTTGATCAGGCCTATGCGGCCGGCATCCTCGATGGTGTGTTCACGACGAACCTCATCTACCAGCAGCCGGAGCTTCTTACGAAGCCATGGTATCATTCGGTGGATATGTCGAAGTACATTGCGCTTCTGATCGATAATCTGAACCATGACGAGTCGATCTCGCCGATCCTCGATTCCTCGAAGAAGATCAATGACAAGGTGGCAGCGTACAAGGCACACCGGGCGGAGATGAACCAGCAGCTGGAGCTGAACCTGCAGTGATACGAATGGGCTGTCGCATAGACAGCCCGTTTTTAGACAGTGGAAGTTATATGGGAGAGAGTGAGTTTAGAAATAAAGTGACTTGGTACAACTTCATATTATCGCTTCTTGTTGTGCTGATTCATGCGGTGAATTTGGTGCCTTCTAATGGGATTCTTCAGGAAAGGATCCGGGAGATGGCGGCGGGTGGCGCTTCGGGCGTGGCGCTGCTTCCTTATCGGATCGAAGATTTCTTTTCAAACGGACTTGCGCAGGCGGCAGTGCCTGGATTTTTCCTCATGGCCGGCTATCTGTTTTACCGGACACTTCACGGCTTTTCGGATATCCGAAGAAAGTGGCAGGAGCGCTTCTGGTCAATCCTGATCCCGTACTGCGCCTGGAACACGATCTACTACCTTTTATACGTGCTCATCGGCCGCGCCCGCTTTTCCCTATCCGGGCTCAGCGAGGCAGCCGCGCAATACACCTATAACCCCGTGTTCTGGTACATCTACCAGCTCATCATCCTCACCTTCCTGGCGCCAATGCTTACACTAGTGCTCCGAAGAACCTGGTTCGGCAAGATCTTCCTCATTGCCGTATTTACCTACCTCGCCGCCGGCCATAGTTTTCCTGCCCTAAATGCCGACGCCCTTTTCTACTACAGCGTAGGCGCCTACCTCGCAATGCAGTCGAATACTTCCTTTATAAAAGCAAGCTGGAACAGCCCAAAAGAAGCCGATAGTATATTAGACGAGATCCAATATGAAAAGAAAAGAACTACCTGGTTCGAAGAAAACCACCCGCTCGCTGGCTTGATCATGCTTCTTGCAGCCGCAGCGCTCACCACCCTGACCGTCTCCTTCTTCAATGCCCACATCAGCGGCCCCGCCCTGATTGCCATACTTCCGGAAGCTACCGTGACCTGGCTCTTTTCATCAGGCGGCCAAAGCGCCATCGCAGTAGCCCAAAGAACCCTGCTGGCCCTGGGTTTCTTCCTAATACTACCAGGAGAGAAACTGCCTTCAGCAGAGCCATACCTGCAAAACACCTTCCTACTATACACGATTCACTTTCCAATCGTCCGCCTGATATTTCACATGCTGTACCGACTTTCTGCCAGTACAGCCCCGGCCACGATAGTGGCCGGAAGCTGGCTCTGCCTCATGATATACTTCCTCTTGCCACCATTTTGCTGCTTCGCAGCATATTGGATCAAAAAATTTTTGAAAAAATTCTGTCCGAAAGCAGGCAACCTGCTACTAGGAGGAAGATAAGAAGTGTAGAAACGTAAGGGAACCTGTCCGAAGCCAAAAAAGGAGAGAAAACATGTTCATAGCAGACCACTGGAAGGACTACGAAGTCATCGACACATCCGCGGGCGACAAGCTGGAGCGCTGGGGCAAATACATCCTGCGCCGCCCGGACCCCCAGGTCATCTGGAAAACCCCGATGACAAACCCAGCCTGGAAAAAACTAAACGGCCATTACCACCGCTCCGACAAAGGCGGCGGCGAATGGGAATTCCACGACCTCCCGAAGCAATGGAAAATTTCCTATACATTAGGCGGCACCGGCACCAGTACCCTGAACTCATCAGCCGAAGAAACCTACCGCGCGGCCGGCGCTCCCACCTTTAAAAACCTGGAGACACTCCCCGAAAAGGACAGGACCCTCACCTTCCACCTGAAGCCCTTCGCCTTTAAGCACACCGGCCTCTTCCCCGAGCAGGCCGCCAACTGGGACTGGTTCTCCGACGCTATCCTAGGTGAATGGAAAAAAAGAGCAGAAGCCGGCTCCGAAGAACCCGTGAAGGTCCTTAACCTCTTTGCCTACACCGGCGGCGCTACCCTTGCAGCAGCGGCAGCAGGCGCCCGCGTTACCCACGTCGACGCCTCAAAAGGTATGGTCGAATGGGCAAAAGAAAACGCCGAAGCCTCCGGCCTCCGCGAAGCCCCGATCCGCTGGCTCGTCGACGACTGCACCAAATTTGTCGAAAGAGAAATCCGCCGCGGAAACCACTATGATGTAATCATTATGGATCCGCCCTCCTACGGCCGCGGCCCGAAAGGAGAAATCTGGAAAATCGAAGACGCCGTCTACGACCTCATCAAGCTCTCGTCCGGCCTCCTCGACAAAAACAGCTTCCTCTTCCTGATCAACTCCTACACGACCGGACTCCAGCCCGCCGTCATGACCTACATGCTCGCCACCGAAATCCAGAGCAAGTTCGGCGGCCACGTCACATCCGACGAAGTAGGCCTCCCCGTAACCCAAACCGGCCTGGCCCTCCCCTGCGGCTGCAGCGGAAGATGGCAAAAATCTACCGAGACGTAAGAAAACCGTAATTTTCTGCCAGAATTGTTAAAGGAATATACATTGCTTTTATACGATTAAATGCGTATCATTTATAGTAAAGATAACGTAAATGTCAGAATAGCGGAGGAATGAAGCTATGATGAAAAAAGAAATGTGTAAGCTCCTCACGACAGCAGGGCTTATGACGATGCTCTTCGGAGGAACAGCACTTGCAGCTGGCTGGACCTACACCACAAGCGGCAAGCAGGTATACCAGCAGGACGACGGCTCCATCGCCAAAAACACCTGGATCAAAGCAGAAGATAACGGCAACACAATCTGGTACTATGCAACCAATGACGGCTCCCTGAAAACCGATGGCTGGCAGACCATCAGCGGCTACAAATATTACTTCGATTCAGAAGGCGTGATGCAGACCGGCTGGGTTGATGATAACAAATATTACTGCGGCACAAGCGGCGCAGCAGTCAAAGGCTGGCGCCAGCTCACCATCCCGGACGACCTCGTATCAGAATACGAAAATGATGAAGACTACACCGCCGGCGAAGCCGTCTGGTTCTACTTTAACCCGTCAACAGCCCAGCGCACCGCTGCAACCTCAAGCCAGAATGTAAAGGTGCAGAACATAAACGGCGTCAAATACGGCTTCGACGAAAACGGCGTCATGCAGGTAGGCTGGACAAAAGTTACCGACACAATCCCGGAGCTCGCCGGCTACATGTACTTCGCAACCGCGACCGACACCAACTTCAAACTCGGCCAGCAGTTGAACAACACCTGGTACACTACCGTAGGCCCGCAGGAGAAAGATAACAGCACAGAACTCGCAACCGGCAACGTAGAATACTTCTACTTCCAGGCAAACGGCTATCCGGTTACAGGCACCAGCTCCTACAACCTAGTAAAAGCCATTGGCGGCAAGAAATACCTCTTTAATGCTAAAGGCAACCCGGTATACGGCATGCAGATCGGCGCCACCACCACAGGCGGCAACCTATATTACTACTACTGCGGCACCGCAAAAACCGAATGCTCCGTCAAGACCGGCCGCATGACCCTGAACCAGTCCGGCGACAAGATCACCTTCTATGCTCAGTCAAACGGCCAGGGTTACACCGGCGTCCGCGACGGCTGCCTCTACTACTGTGGCAAGCTCCAGAAAGCGGAAACCTCTGCAAGATACATGACCTGCACCGTAGGCGGCAACACCTACGTTATCAACTCCTCCGGTGAGATCATGAAGAACAAGACCCGCCTCACCGACAAGGACGGCAACAAAGTTTCGACAAACTCCGACGGCACCTTGAAGGCAAACATCGACGGCTCCCTCGAGGCATTAACACCGGAAACACCGGAAGCCCCAGAAGTAGACGAAGACATTTATTAATATAGTAAGAACACACACCTAGAGGAGGCAGTCGTGCGAAAGCACGACCCCTCCTTTTTTGATGTAAAGAAAAGCACACAACAGGCGAGATGGGCGGAGAATCGGGGCAGCGGGCAGAGGGGCACCCGTACGAACAATAAAGCCGAAGGTCTTCGCTAGCCAGCCAGCACAAGCAGGGTAAAAAATCGGCGCCCACAAGGCCCGATTTTTTAGGCCCGTTGAAGGAAAAATCCCTTCAAGGATTTTTCCTGAATCGGGCCGACCCAGCTTGGGGTGGCTGGATAGCGATTAGACCTTCGAGCCGTGAGCTAGGGTGCCCCTCTGCCCGCTGCCCCGATTCTCCGCCCATCCCGCCGTCCGCATAGACAATAAAGAAAACCCTTGCAAACCGCGCCTCCCGGTGCTATAGTATGACACGCACCGCTGGGTGTAACCCAGCGACGCCGAGATGATCCCTCGCCATAAGCATTGTACGAAACCAAGTACAAAAAATCGCCGAAACCCCTTGCATCGCGCCGCCCCATGTGCTATCTTAGATAACGCTGTGACATGATAGCGATGAAATGAAAGATTACCTGTAACGCGAAAGCCAAGCCCCGGCACGACCGGCAACGAAGTATAAGCTTTGCAGGAGAACTTCATGGAGCGAATGTCGAGTTTTAGAAACTGACGGCAGGTCACTGTACTACAATTAAGATCCATTGAACAGCAGATGGATTTTGTGCGCAGAGGATTCCCGACACGCACGGTTACGTGTACAGTCACCGACTTATCGTCAAATCACCGATAGGAGGCGACTTTTTTTATGGCAAGTCAAGTTATGAGAATCACACTGAAGGCTTACGATCATCAGCTCGTTGATGAGTCCGCAGCCAAGATTGTGGAGAACTGCAAGAAGACAGGATCCCAGGTATCCGGACCGGTTCCACTTCCTACGAAGAAGGAAGTAGTTACCATCCTCCGTGCCGTGCATAAGTACAAGGATTCCCGTGAGCAGTTCGAGCAGAGAACCCACAAGAGACTGATTGATGTCATCAGCCCGAACCAGAAGACCATGGATGCACTCCAGAGACTGGAGATGCCGGCTGGTGTTTATGTCGACATCAAGATGAAGACCAAGTAATGATTCTAGAATGAACCGGGCAACCGGCTCCGCTGTAGAAAGGAGAACAAATGAAGAAAGCTATTTTAGCGACAAAAGTAGGTATGACACAGATCTGGGACGACCAGGGCGTGCTCATTCCAGTAACTGTACTTCAGGCTGGTCCTTGTGTAGTAACACAGGTAAAGACAGTTGAGAACGACGGTTACAGTGCAGTTCAGGTAGGCTTCGGCGACATCCGCGAGAAGCTTGTAAACAAGCCGCGCAAGGGTCAGTTCGACAAGGCTGGTGTTTCTGTAAAGAGATACATCAAGGAGTTCAGACTCGAGAACGCTGAGGATTACAAGGTAGCAGACGAAATCAAGGCAGATATCTTTGCAGTAGGTGACAAGATTGATGTTACCGCTATTTCAAAGGGTAAGGGCTTTGAGTCCGCAATCAGAAAATACGGTCAGTCCAGAGGACCGATGGGCCATGGTTCCAAGTTCCACCGTCATCAGGGCTCAAACGGTACCAGCGCTACACCTTCCAGAGTACTTCCTGGCAAGGGCATGCCTTCTCACATGGGTCATGTACAGGTTACAACCCAGAACCTTACCGTTGTTAAGGTTGATGCTGAGAAGAACCTCATCCTTGTAAAGGGTGCAGTACCGGGACCGAAGAAGGCACTGATCACTGTTAAAGAGGCTGTTAAGGCCTGAGACGGAAGAAAGGAGGAACATATAAATGGCTAACGTATCAGTATTTGATATGCAGGGTAAGGAAGTCGGCAAGATGGATCTTTCTGATTCCGTTTTCGGCGCAAAGGTCAATGAGCACCTTCTTCACCTCGCAGTTGTTGCCCAGCTTGCCAACAAGCGTCAGGGCACACAGAAAGCATTAACCCGTTCAGAAGTTTCAGGAGGCGGCAGAAAGCCTTGGAAGCAGAAGGGAACCGGTCATGCAAGACAGGGCTCCATCAGAGCACCGCAGTGGAGAGGCGGCGGAGTAGTATTCGCACCGGTACCACGTGATTACACCACCACGATGAACAAGAAGGAGAAGAGAGCCGCTCTCAAGGCTGCCCTTACAAACGCTGTTCAGGAGAACAAGCTCATCGTGATCGACGACATTAAGTTCGACGAGATCAAGACGAAGAACTTCCAGGCTATGCTCGATGCATTTAAGCTTGAGAAGGCATTTGTACTTCTTGATTCCAATGATAAGAACACCGTTCTTTCGGCTAGAAACATCCCGGATGTAAAGACCGCACAGGTTAACGAGCTGAATGTTTACGACGTTCTCAAGTACCAGACGGTTGTTGCTTCCAAGGCAGCGATCCAGAAGATTGAGGAGGTATACGCATAATGGCTGACATTAGATATTATGATGTGATCCTGAAGCCGGTGATCACTGAGAAGTCCATGAGTCAGATGGATGAGAAGAAGTATACCTTCCTTGTAGCTCCGACAGCGACGAAGTCTCAGGTTAAGGAAGCTGTTGAGAAGATGTTCGAGGGTACGAAGGTAAAGGCTGTCAACACGATGAATGCTGACGGCAAGAAGAAGAGAAGAGGCATGGTAGTCGGCACAACTGCCAAGACGAAGAAGGCCATCGTTACACTGACAGAGGATTCCAAGGAGATCGAGATCTTCAAGGGACTTTAATTCGTAGCGAGTCACTTCTCTTGAGAGCTTAGGCTCTCATAGAAATTCCGCGGAGATGCCTGATGTAGGCATTGGCGGACAAGAACCGCTGTGTGATAAATTCTCAATTATACACAGCCAACTAATAGGAGAGAAAAGTCATGGGTATTAAGACATACAGACCTTATACAGCGTCCAGAAGAAACATGACCGGTTCCGATTTCTCAGAGATCACGAAGAAGACTCCGGAAAAGAGCCTCCTCGCTCCGATCAAGGAGAACGCCGGCAGAAACAATCAGGGCAAGATCACTGTTCGTCACCAGGGCGGCGGCAACAGACAGAAGTACAGAATCATTGATTTTAAGAGAAACACCAAGGATGGTATCGTAGGTACCGTAAAGGGCATCGAGTATGATCCGAACAGAACGGCTAACATCGCTCTGATCGTTTATGCTGATGGTTCTAAGGCTTACATCCTTGCACCGAATGGCCTTACAGATGGTATGAAGGTTATGAGCGGTGCCGAGGCTGAGGCTAAGGTAGGCAACTGCCTTCCGCTTTCGAAGGTTCCGGTAGGTACAAACGTACATGCCATCGAGCTGATTCCGGGCAGAGGCGCTCGCCTCGTTCGTTCTGCAGGTAATGCTGCACAGCTGATGGCGAAGGAAGGCAAGTATGCAACACTTCGTCTTCCGTCTGGTGAGATGCGTATGGTTCCGATCGAGTGCCGTGCAACCATCGGTGTTGTAGGCAACGGCGATCACAACCTCATCAATCTTGGCAAGGCTGGCCGTAAGAGACATATGGGTTGGCGTCCGACCGTCCGTGGTTCCGTTATGAACCCGAACGACCATCCGCACGGCGGTGGAGAAGGTAAGGCACCTGTCGGAAGACCGGGTCCTTGCACACCTTGGGGCAAGCCTGCTCTTGGTCTCAAGACCAGAAATAAGAAGAAGAATTCTAACAGACTCATCGTTAGAAGACGTAATGGTAAGGCCATTAAGTAATTGAGGAGGAGAGAGAAAACATGGCACGTTCAGTTAAGAAAAAGCCGTTTATAGATGAAAGTCTTAAAAAGGCAGTAGATGCGATGAACGCCTCTGGAAACAAGGCAGTCATCAAGACATGGTCACGTCGTTCTACGATCTTCCCTTCCTTTGTAGGCCACACCATTGCTGTTCATGACGGCAGAAAGCATGTTCCGGTATATATTACCGAGGATATGGTTGGTCACAAGCTCGGCGAGTTCGTAGTAACCAGAACCTTCCATGGCCACAATGGCAATGAGAAGAAGGCATAACTTAAGCATTTGAAAGGAGGACATTTCTAATGTCAAAAGGTCATAGATCTCAGATTAAGAGAGAAAGAAATCAGAATACTGTGAAGAGACCTTCCGCTACTCTTTCATATGCAAGAGTATCCGTACAGAAGGCATGCTTCGTACTTGATGCCATCCGTGGCAAGAACCTCGACGAAGCACTCGGTATCGTAACCTATAACCCAAGATATGCTTCTTCTATCGTTAAGAAGCTTCTTGATTCCGCAGCAGCAAACGCTGAGAACAACAACAATATGTCGAGAGACAATCTTTATGTAGCAGAGTGCTATGCAAACGCGGCTCCTACGATGAAGCGTATTCATCCGAGAGCACAGGGCAGAGCCTACAGAATCTTAAAGAGAAATTCTCACATCACTGTTGTTCTGGACGAGAGAAAGTAAGGAGGCATATAAATGGGTCAGAAAGTCAATCCGCACGGCATGAGAGTCGGCGTCATCGAAGATTGGGATTCCAAGTGGTATGCTGACAAGAAGACTTTTTCAGATACACTTGTTGAGGACTACAATATCAGAAAGTTCCTGAAGAAGAGACTGTATTCCGCAGGCATTGCAAAGATCGATATCGAGCGTGCTGCCAATGACAAGGTTCGCGTGATCATCTTCACAGCGAAGCCTGGCTTCGTCATCGGTAAGGGCGGTGCAGAGATCGAGAAGGTTCGTAAGGAAGTTCAGAAGCTTACGGGCAAGAACGTAAACATCGATATCAAGGAGATCAAGCGTCCGGATCGTGATGCACAGCTTGTTGCTGAGAACATCGCACAGCAGCTTGAGAACCGTGTATCCTTCAGACGTGCGATGAAGCAGGCGATGCAGAGAACCATGAAGTCCGGCGTTCTCGGTATCAAGGCTTCCGTAGGCGGCCGTCTCGGCGGTGCTGATATCGCAAGACGTGAGTTCTATTCCGAGGGTACCATTCCTCTTCAGACTTTAAGAGCAAACATCGACTATGGCTTCGCTGAGGCTGCTACAACCTATGGCAGACTTGGTGTTAAGGTCTGGATCTACAAGGGAGAGGTCCTTCCGACAAAGAAAAACAAGGAAGGGAGCGATAAGTAATTATGTTAATGCCAAAGAGAACAAAATACCGCAAGCAGATTCGTGGCAACATGAACGGCAAAGCGCACAGAGGAAATAAGGTTTCTTATGGTGAGTTCGGTCTCGTCGCTACCGAGCCTTGCTGGATCAAGTCCAATCAGATTGAGGCAGCCAGAGTTGCCCTGACAAGATATATCAAGCGTGGCGGTCAGGTTTGGATCAAGATTTTCCCTGACAAGCCGATCACAGCGAAGCCTCTTGGAGTACGTATGGGCTCCGGAAAAGGCGCTGTAGAATTTTGGGTAGCAGTTGTGAAGCCGGGCAGAGTTATGTTTGAGATCGCCGGTGTACCGGAGGCAGACGCAAGAGAGGCCCTGAGACTTGCGGCACAGAAGCTTCCTTGTAACTGTAAGGTAGTTTCCAAGGCCGATCTGGAAGGCGGTGTTAACTAATGAAGAAGAATACCTACTTAGAGGAGTTAAAGGCAAAGTCACAGGAGCAGCTCAATGAGGAACTTGTGTCCGCAAAGAAGGAGCTCTTCAACCTGAGATTCCAGAATGCAACAAATCAGCTTGACAATACTGCGAGAATCACTGAAGTTCGCAAGAACATTGCACGTATTCAGACAGTTATCACTGAGAAGAATAAGGCGTGAGAAAGGAGAGCACAACCATGGAGAGAAATCTTAGAAAAACACGTGTTGGCAAAGTCGTAAGTGATAAGATGGACAAGACCATTGTGATCGCTATCGAGTCTCACGTTAAGCATCCGGTAATCGGAAAGATCATCAAGAGAACCGTAAAGATTTACGCTCATGATGAGAACAATGAAGCACACGTAGGCGATACCGTTAAGGTTATGGCTACGAGGCCTCTGTCAAAGACCAAGAGATGGAGACTGACAGAGATCGTCGAGAGAGCAAAGTAATTCGGAAGCAGGGAAGGAGCATTATATGATTCAGCAGGAAACTAGATTACAGGTTGCTGATAACACTGGTGCAAGAGAGCTTCTTTGCATCCGCGTTATGGGCGGCTCATACAGAAGATATGCTGCTGTCGGTGATACGATCGTTTGTTCTGTCAAGGACGCCATCCCGGGCGGCCAGGTTAAGAAGGGCGATGTCGTAAAGGCAGTAGTCGTAAGAACCGTAGATGATATTCGTCGTAAGGACGGTTCCTACATTAAGTTTGATGAAAATGCAGCAGTCATCCTGAAGGATGATGGTACCCCGAAGGGAACCCGTATTTTCGGGCCGGTTGCAAGAGAGCTTCGTGATCATGGTTACATGAAGATCGTATCTCTCGCTCCAGAAGTACTGTAAGGAGGAAGTCGAGATGCGTAGAATTAAGAAAGATGATATGGTAGAGATCATTGCCGGCAAGGACAATGGCAAGCAGGGCAAGGTTCTTTCCTTTGATCCGAAGACAAACAAGGTAGTCGTAGAAGGCTGCAATATGGTAACGAAGCACCAGAAGCCGACACAGCAGAACGCACAGGGTGGTATCATCCACAAGGAAGCACCGATTGATGCTTCAAACGTGATGCTCGTAGTTGATGGTCAGAAGACCAGAGTTGGCTTCGAGGTTAAGGATGGCAAGAAGGTTCGTGTTGCCAAGAAGACCGGTAAGGTCATCGACTAAGGGAAAGGAGGAATTCAAATCATGGCTAGATTAAAGGATCTTTACAATGACTCCATCAAGGATGCTATGGTCAAGAAGTTCGGCTACAAGAATGTCAATGAGATTCCGAAGCTTGAGAAGATCGTAGTAAACATGGGTGTAGGCGAAGCCAAGGAAAATTCCAAGGTTCTCGACAGTGCAGTACGTGACCTTGAGATCATCACTGGTCAGCATGCAGTAACCACAAAGGCTAAGAAGTCTGTCGCAAACTTCAAGATCAGAGAGGGCCAGGCTATCGGCTGTAAGGTAACTCTCCGTGGTGACAGAATGTATGAGTTCGCAGACAGACTCATCAACCTCGCACTTCCGCGTGTAAGAGACTTCCGTGGTGTTAACCCGAACGCCTTCGACGGCAGAGGAAACTATGCTCTTGGTATCAAGGAGCAGATTATCTTCCCGGAGATCGAGTTTGATAAGGTTGACAAGGTTAGAGGTATGGATGTAATCTTCGTCACAACTGCAAAGACAGACGAAGAGGCTAGAGAGCTTCTCAGACTCTTCAACATGCCGTTTGCTAAGTAATCGGGAGGAGAATAATGGCTAAGTTATCTATGAAGTTAAAGCAGCAGAGAACACCAAAGTTCTCTACCAGAGCTTATACAAGATGCAAGATCTGTGGAAGACCGCATGCCGTTCTGAAGAAGTATGGCATCTGCCGTATCTGCTTCCGTGAGCTCGCTTACAAGGGCGAGATCCCTGGAGTGAAGAAGGCATCCTGGTAAATAGAAGTAACGCGAGCTGCAGGTTTCTTGGGAAGTTTCCCGAGGAAGCCTGCTTTGCGTTTCCTAAGAGAGTCTGCGGCGATGTGAAAGCGTCGTCAAGGACGACAACCTCTGGAATGTATTTAAAGAAGTACAAAATACTCCGAAAAGATACGCCAGACCGGGTTGAAAGCCCGGCAAAAATGGTTATAATGTAAATGTTGCGCCTTCGGCAAGCAAAGTGTAAACTCTTTGCCGCAGAGCTAAGCATTTTCATGACCTTTGATGTGCCTGTATATAGGCATGCTGGAGTAGAGTGAAGATGGACTGGTTCTGTGGATGAATCCGAATGACGCGGCATTTGCTGTGTTCAGAGATATTTTTTATATAGATGATTTCCGATAACCCTGAAGAAATCCTGTATGAAAGGTATAAACTGAACCGATAACAATATTTTCATACTATTTGAGAAAGGATATCCGTAATATGAGTATGAGTGATCCAATCGCAGATATGCTTACAAGAATCCGTAACGCAAATACTGCAAAGCATGACACTGTTTCCGTTCCGTCTTCGAAGATGAAGCTTGCGATCGCTGACATCCTGGTTGATGAAGGCTACATTGCAAAGTATGATCTCGTAGATAACGGCAAGTTCAAGGACATCAAGATGACGCTGAAGTATGGCGCTACGAAGAACGACAAGATCATCAGTGGCATCCGTAAGATCTCGAAGCCGGGCCTTCGTGTATATGCAGGCAAGGACAATATGCCTTCTGTACTGGGCGGTCTTGGTATCGCTATTGTTTCCACGAACCTCGGTGTGATGACCGACCGTGAGGCAAGAGCAAAGGGCGTCGGCGGTGAAGTTCTCGCATTCGTTTGGTAAATTCTCACTTTTTCGTGGCTGATGGAAGCATTGGCATGGGCATGAAGAACCACGAAAAATGAACTGAAGTAAAGTATTTTCTGAAAAAAGTCGTATGACTTGGAATTTAAGAGAGGAGACATAGTATGTCACGTATCGGAAAGTTACCGGTAGCTATCCCGGCAGGCGTTACTGTCACGATCAAGGACAACAATCTTGTTTCCGTCAAGGGCCCGAAGGGCACTCTCGAGAAGCAGTTCGCTAAGGAACTGAAGATCGAGCAGAAGGACGGCGAGATTCTCGTAACAAGACCTAATGATGAAATCAAGGAGAGATCCCTTCATGGTCTCACAAGAGCACTTCTTTTCAACATGGTTGATGGTGTAACCAAGGGCTATGAGAAGAAGCTCGAGATCAATGGTGTCGGCTACAGAGCTGCTAAGCAGGGCAAGAAGCTTACGCTTACACTCGGCTATTCCCACCCGGTTGAGATGGAAGATCCGGATGGCATCGAGACAGTTCTCGATGGCACAAACACCATCATTGTAAAGGGCATTGATAAGGAAGCTGTAGGCCAGTTCGCAGCTGAGATCCGTTCTAAGAGAGGTCCGGAGCCTTACAAGGGCAAGGGCATCAAGTATGCGGATGAAACCATCAGACGTAAAGTCGGTAAGACTGGTAAGAAGTAAAACAGGAGGAAAAGTAAAATGGTTAGCAAGAGAAATAAAGCTGAACTTCGTGAGAAGAAGCACAGAAGAATCAGGAACCGTTTATCCGGTACTCCAGAGAGACCAAGACTTTCCGTCTTCAGATCTGACAAGCATATGTATGCACAGATCATCGATGATGTTGCTGGCAACACGCTTTGCGCTGCTTCCACACTCGATAAGGATTGTGATCTCAAGTTTACAGATAACACAGAGGCTGCTCAGTACGTTGGTAAGAAGATTGCTGAGAAGGCTCTTGCAAAGGGCATCGACACTGTTGTATTTGACAGAGGCGGTTTCCTGTATCACGGTAAGGTAGCGGCACTTGCAGACGCTGCAAGAGAAGCCGGCCTTAAATTCTAATCGAGAGGAGAACAAGCAAGATGAAGCGTGAAAGAATTGATGCAAATCAGTTAGAATTAAACGATAACGTCGTTGCCATCAAGCGTGTATCCAAGACCGTTAAGGGTGGTCGTACGATGAGATTTTCTGCTCTCGTTGTAGTAGGTGACGGCAATGGCCATGTAGGCTGCGGCATCGGTAAGGCAGTCGAGGTTCCGGAAGCTATCCGTAAGGCTAAGGAAGCTGCTATGAAGAACATCGTAACCATCGCCGTAACAGATGAGAAGTCTGTACCGCATGATTATGTAGGTAAGTTCGGAAGCTCTACAGTACTTCTGAAGAAGGCACCGGAAGGAACTGGTATCATCGCTGGTGGTCCTGCTCGTTCCGTACTGGAGCTTGCCGGCATCAGAAACATTCGTACGAAGTCCCTGGGCTCGAACAACAAGACAAACGTTGTTATGGCTACACTGGCAGGTCTTACTTCCATGAAGACTCCGGAGCAGTATGCTGCACTCAGAGGAAAGACTGTCGCTGAGATCACTGGTTGATAAGGAGGCACAAAATGGCAGATAAGAAGTTAAAGATTACACTTGTTAAGTCTCCGCTCGGCGCAATCCCGAAGCAGAGAGCTACGGTTCAGGCGATGGGGCTTAAGAAGCTTCACCAGTCCGTAGAGATGCAGGACAACGGCGCAACGAGAGGTATGATTCAGAGAGTCAACCATCTCGTTAAGGTTGAGGAAATCTAAGGAGGCATAACATGGAATTAGCTAATTTAAGACCGGCTGACGGTTCAAAGCAGTCCAAGAACTTCAGACGCGGCCGTGGCCATGGTTCAGGCAATGGCAAGACAGCTGGTAAGGGATCCAAGGGTCAGAAGGCACGTTCCGGCGCACCAAGACCTGGTTTTGAAGGTGGTCAGATGCCGCTGTTCAGACGTCTTCCGAAGAGAGGCTTTACAGACCGCAATTCGAAGATGATCACAGGTATCAACCTTTCTGTTCTTGAGGCTAAGTACGCTGACGGCGAGGAAGTTACGATTCAGTCTCTCCTTGATAAGAACATCATCAAGAAGGAATATGACGGCGTTAAGATCCTCGGTAACGGTGAGCTTACCAAGAAGCTGAATGTTAAGGTAACAGCATTCTCTGCTTCTGCTAAGGAAAAGATCGAAGCTTTAGGCGGAACCTGTGAGGTGATCTGATGCTCAAATCGCTACTCAATGCATTTAAGGTAAAGGATTTAAGAAAAAGACTTATTTTCGTTTTCCTTATGCTGGTAGTCATCAGGTTTGGCTCGAATCTCCCTATTCCGGGTGTTAACTCGGCATATTTCCAGCAGCTGTTTGACTCCATGTCAAACAACGACGCGTTCGGATGGTTCAATACGATGACCGGCGGCTCCTTCGAACAGCTGTCGATCTTCGCACTGTCCATCACACCGTATATCACATCCTCCATCATCATCCAGCTTCTGACCGTGGCGTTCCCGTCACTGGAGGAGCTTTCGAAGGATGAGGATGGCAGAAAGAAACTGACAGAATATACCAGATACGTGACCATCGGCCTCGCACTCATTGAGTCCGTAGCGATGGCCGTAGGCTTCGGCAGCCAGGGTCTTCTCGTAGGATATACGACAGCCAGCGCCGCAAGAAAGTTCGCGGATATCGTGATCGCTGTCGTGGGTATGACAGCCGGTTCTGCACTTCTCATGTGGATCGGTGAGCAGATTACGGACAAGGGCATCGGCAATGGTATTTCCATCGTCCTCCTGTTCAACATCCTCTCCTCGATTCCGTCAGATTTCCAGACGCTGTATATCCGTTTCATCAAGGGCAAGAACATTTCGACGATGGTTGTGATGACGATCATTATCATCGCGGCAATCGTGGCTATGACGGCCTTCACTGTACTGCTTAATGACGCAGAGCGTAAGATCCCGGTACAGTATTCCCGTCGTATGCAGGGCAGAGTCCTGACAGGCGGCCAGTCCTCGAATATCCCGCTCAAGGTGAATACGGCAAACGTTATGCCGGTTATTTTCGCCAGCTCCCTGATGACCATGCCGGTTGTCATCGGACAGATTCTGAAGGTGGATTACGGTACCATCGGAGGCAAGATCCTCATGATGCTGAACTCCGGATCCTGGTGTAACCCTGACGCACCGATCTACTCGATTGGCCTCGTCATCTACATTCTTCTTCTCTATTTCTTCGCATATTTCTATACGTCGATTTCCTTTAATCCGCTTGAAATTGCGAACAACATGAAGAAGTCCGGCGGATTTATTCCGGGTATCCGTCCTGGCAAACCGACCAGTGATTATCTCGACAATATTCTTACCTATATCATCTTTATCGGTGCTACAGGACTTACGATCGTTGCCATCATCCCGATCATCATTTCGGGTGTGTTCAATGTTTCCCGTATCTCCTTCTCCGGTACGTCCCTTATCATCATCGTAGGTGTCGTACTTGAGACACTGCAGGCTATTCAGTCGCAGATGGTTGTAAGAAATTACAAGGGATTCCTTGAGGATTAAGCAGTAGGCCTCCCGGGCAGCTTTGCCCGAGGGGCTAATGGTGTTTTTATCAATAAATTTTTGGAGGGACGTATGAAAATCGTTATGCTGGGCGCTCCGGGCGCCGGAAAAGGCACACAAGCAATCAAGATCGCTGACAAGTATGGTATTCCACATGTTTCCACCGGAGATATTTTCCGCGCCAACATCAAGGGTGGCACGGAGCTTGGTAAAAAGGCAAAGAGCTACATCGATAAGGGTGAGCTGGTACCGGACGAGGTGACGATCGGCATGCTTCTTGACCGGATCGCAGAGGAGGACTGCAAGGACGGCTATGTTCTCGATGGCTTCCCACGGACGATTCCGCAGGCCGAGAGTCTGACGAAGGCACTTGCAGAGAAAGGCGAGAAGCTCGACTACGCGATCGATATCGAAGTGCCGGACGATAACATTGTAAAAAGAATGAGCGGCCGCCGTGCATGTCCGAAGTGCGGGGCAACCTATCACATCGTCTATGCTGCGCCGAAGGTTCCGAATGTCTGCGACAACTGCGGCTCGGAGCTCATCATCCGTTCAGATGATAAGCCGGAGACCGTACAGGACAGACTGTCTGTTTATCATAAGCAGACGGAACCGCTGATCGCTTATTATAAGGAAGAGGGCATCCTTCGTACCGTCGATGGCACGCAGGACCTCCCGAAGGTGTTCGAGGACGTCGTAAAGATCCTCGGCTAAAGATGGCATCACAAGCGATGCCTCTGAATACGCTCGCCGCTAAGGCATCCCTGAAGCCTTCTACGCTTCGCTCCGGTCGGCGCAAAGCAGATGTCCACTGGACATCTTGCGCCCTCGCGAGCGAGGGGAGGCTTCAGGGATAACATAAGAAAGAAGAATATAAATGATCGAAATTAAGTCAAAGCGCGAGATTGAGCTGATGCGGGAAGCCGGCAAGGTCCTCGCAGAGGTACATGAGCGCGCAGGGGAAAAGGTAAAGCCGGGCGTCAGCACCGGAGAGCTCAATGAGTATGCGGAGGGAATCATCCGGAAGTACGGCTGCACGCCGAGCTTTCTTCATCTCTACGATTTCCCGTATGCCTGCTGCATCTCTGTTAATGATGAGCTGATCCACGGCTTCCCGGATTTCCACCGGATCTTAAAGGACGGCGATATCGTATCGCTGGATATCGGTACAAATTATCACGGATATCATTCGGATGCTACGAGAACCTGGTGCGTCGGCGAATGCTCTGATAACGCAAAACGCATCGTCGAGGGCGCAAAGGCCTGCTTCTTTGCAGGGATTGAAAAGGCGGTTCCGGGGAATTATCTTAATGATATCTGCTCGACGATCGGCGCCAAGGCGGAAGATTTGGGCTACGGCGTCGTCAAGGACTACTGCGGACACGGCATCGGCCATGAGGTCCATATGGACCCGGATATCGTGAACTATTCGATGAAGCGGAAGGGCCCGAAGCTCTGCGCCGGCATGACCTTCGCAATCGAGCCGATGATCACCGAGGGCAGCCCGGACGTACATACCCTCGATAACGACTGGACGGTCGTGACCGATGACCACAAGCTCTGTGCGCATTATGAAAACACGATCCTGCTCACGGACAATGGTCCTGAGATTTTAAGTTTGAATGTTTAGGAGGACGAATGTCAAAGTCAGATGTTATTGAAATTACAGGAAAGGTGATCGAGAAGCTGCCGAACGCGATGTTCCAGGTAGAGCTTGAGAACGGACACCAGGTGCTCGCACATATCTCCGGCAAGCTCCGGATGAACTACATCCGCATCCTGCCGGGCGACAAGGTGACGATCGAGCTTTCTCCGTATGACCTTTCTAAAGGTAGGATCATCTGGAGAGACAAGTAAAACAGCACAATGCCGACATCAGGCTGCTCCAGCGGAGGAAGCTTTAAGGGCGGCCGGCTGAAGGAAACATTGTACTGAAATAAAAACAATTTTTTGAAAAAAGAATTTGAACAGAGCAGAGAATCTGCTTTACAAGAAGTTGGCGGTTTGTTAGAATAATACGGCAACTTTGTTCAGATTTGTTTTTAGAAAGGGGAATTACGATGAAGGTAAGATCTTCAGTAAAGCCTATCTGCGAGAAGTGCAAGGTCATCAAGCGTAAAGGCTCTATCAGAATTATCTGCGAGAACCCTAAGCACAAGCAGAGACAAGGTTAATTTTTAACAGGAGGAAAGAAACATGGCTCGTATTGCAGGTGTCGATTTACCGAGAGAAAAGAGAGTCGAGATTGGTCTGACATACATCTATGGTATCGGTCAGTCCAGCGCAGACAAGATTCTTGCGGCAACAGGCGTTAATCCTGACACACGTGTTAAGGACCTTACAGATGATGAGGTCAAGGTAATTGCCAACTACATCGCTGAGCACCAGACCGTTGAAGGTGATCTCAGACGTCAGACAGCTCTTGATATCAAGAGTCTGCAGGAAATTGGCTGCTACCGTGGCATCCGTCACAGAAAGGGTCTCCCGGTTAGAGGTCAGAAGACAAAGACCAACGCCAGAACACGTAAGGGACCTCGTAAGACTGTAGCAAACAAGAAGAAGTAATTTTTCTTGTGACAGACTTAAGAGATTACGTCTTATTCAAGTAACTGTTGTGATCTTCATGTTTTAAATACAGGAAGATAAATTTGGAAAGTAGGTTAGTTTACTATGGCAAGCGCTAAGAGAGTTACAAAAAAGCGTGTAAAGAAAAACGTTGAACGTGGACAGGCACATATTCAGGCATCCTTCAACAACACGATCGTGACATTAACTGATGCCGAGGGTAATGCTCTTTCATGGGCTAGTGCCGGTGGTCTCGGATTTAAGGGTTCAAGAAAATCTACTCCATATGCTGCACAGATGGCTGCAGAGACTGCTGTAAAGGCAGCTCTTATCCATGGCTTAAAGTATGTGGATGTTATGGTTAAGGGACCTGGTTCAGGTCGTGAGGCAGCGATTCGTGCACTTCAGGCAAACGGTCTTGAGGTTACTTCCATCAAGGATGTAACACCGGTTCCGCACAATGGATGCCGTCCGCCGAAGCGTAGAAGAGTATAATACTCTTACTCTTACATGACTTAGGTCACCTTAGTCTAAACAGGTGGCAGATCAGCCCGAAGAAGCAGAGATGTGTAAAGGGCGTATCACGTAGATTTATCATGATATTAAAAGGAGATAATTATGGCAGTAGATAAGGTTCCTGTACTTAAAAGATGCAGGTCACTCGGACTTGACCCTGTATACCTTGGCTATGACAAGAAGTCAACAAGACAGCTGAGAAATCCGCGTCGTAAGATGAGTGAGTACGCAACACAGCTTCGCGAGAAGCAGAAGGCTAAGTTCATCTACGGCGTTCTTGAGCGCCCGTTCAGAAACTACTATGCACAGGCAGACCGTATGAAGGGCATGACTGGTACAAACCTCATGATCCTTCTTGAGTCCCGTCTTGACAACGTAGTATTCCGTATGGGTCTTGCACGTACACGTCGGGAGGCTCGTCAGGTCGTAGACCACAGACTCATTACTGTAAACGGCAAGGTTGTGAACATTCCTTCCTATCGTGTTTCCGCTGGCGATGTAGTCGCTGTAAAGGAAAACAAGAAGTCTCTTCAGAGATTCAAGGATATCACAGAAGTTACAAACGGCCGTCTCGTTCCGGCTTGGCTCGATGCTGATGCCGAGAACATGAAGGCAACTGTAACGAAGCTTCCTGCAAGAGAGGATATTGACGTCCCGGTAAACGAGATGCTCATCGTCGAGTTGTATTCGAAATAATAAATATAAATTTCTGCACATTCCTGCGCCTTTTAGAGCCAATGCCTACATCAGGCGGCTTAAGGCGCTGGTGCGGTGTTTATATGGAACTTATACTTTTGGCTTGCGAGGAGGCAATGCATGTTCGATTTTGAGAAACCAAACATTGAAATTGTCGAGATTTCAGATGACCGGAAGTACGGCAGATTCGTCTGCGAGCCGCTGGAAAGAGGCTACGGCACAACACTTGGTAATTCACTTAGGAGAGTCATGCTTTCCGTTCTGCCGGGTGCTGCGGTTTCTCAGGTCAAAATCGATGGCGTCCATCTGGATGATTCGAACTATTCCGAGGGTGAGGACGATGCCCATAAGCTGTTACAGCTTGACAGCATCAAGATTCCCTTCGTAGAGGAATCCACAACAGATGTCATCATGAATCTGAAGAGTCTTGCAATTAAGAACATCGGGTCCTCCGATGACCAGACGTCAGCCTATGATGCGGATGAAAGCGCAAAGAAGCGCGTGATCCCGGCTTCGATCAAGTTTACCGGTGAGGGAGTTGTAAAGGCTTCCGATATCACGGTTCCTGATTATATCGAGATTCAGAATCCGGACCAGGTCATCGCAACGCTCAGCGGCGCGGATGCCAAGCTCGAGATGGAACTTACCATCACCGAGGGCAGAGGCTATGTGGCAGCGGACAGATCAAAGGCAGCCGACCTTCCGAAGGATGTGATCGGCATCGACGCCATTTATACACCGGTAGAACGTGTCAATATGACCATTGAGAATACGCGTGTCGGTAATATGACCGATTTCGATAAACTCATATTGGACGTTTTCACGAACGGTACTGCAGCACCGGATGATGTGATTTCGGATGCAGCAGAAACCATCTCGGATCATCTTTCTTTATTTATCAATCTGAGCCAGGAGCCGGATACCACCGAGGTCCTCAAGGAAAAGCCGGATGATAACACGAAGAAGGTTCTCGAGATGAACATCGACGAACTCGAGCTTTCGGTTCGTTCATACAACTGCCTGAAGAGAGCGGGTATCAATACGGTACAGCAGCTCTGCGAGAAGACACCGGATGAGATGATGAAGGTGAGAAATCTCGGCAGAAAGTCTCTTGAGGAAGTTTTGGATAAGTTAAAGGAATTAAATCTGAGTCTCTCTCAGAAGGAGGAGTGATCCTGACATGCCGGCTGATGTAGGCATTGGCGGCATGGAGTATGAGAAATAATTCCGTTAAAGGCAACGGGCCTCAGATAGTTTACCAGTAAGTCTGAAAAGCATGGTGGAGGAAAATTATTATGGCAATGTATAGAAAGTTAGGCAGAGAGTCAAGACAGAGACAGGCTATGCTTCGTGCGATGACAACATCTCTTCTTGAGCATGGTAAGATTTTTACCACAGAGGCAAGAGCTAAGGAAGTTCGCAAGTTTGTTGAGCCGCTCATCGCCCTCGCTGTCAAGGAAAAGGATAATTACGAGGAAGTTACCGTCAAGGCTAAGGTTGCACGTAAGGATGCGAATGGCAAGCGTGTGAAGGAAGAGAAGACGGTAGACGGCAAGACTGTTAAGGTAACCGTTTATGATGAAGTTGAGAAGACCATCAAGAAGGACAAGCCTTCTAGACTGGCTGCTCGTCGTCATATCCTTGCTGAGACCTACACAGTAACTTCGGTTCCGAAGGAAGCTGCAGGCCGCAAGAAGAACACGAAGCAGGTTGATATTGCACAGAAGCTTTTCGATGAGTATGCACCGAAGTATGCAAACCGGAACGGTGGCTACACACGTATCGTGAAGGTTGGCCCGCGTAAGGGTGATGCTGCGATGGAAGTGCTCCTCGAGCTCGTTTAATCGCTGATTTACATTTGAACAAAGTTGCAGGGGGCTGTCGCTAGCGCGACAGCTCCTTTTTTGTATAATCCCGGAGTACCGCGCTTGCGCGGGGAGGCTTCGGGATGCCTTAGCGGCGAGCGCGTTCAAAGGCATCGCTTGCGATGCCTTCTTATGTTGACGGGCCAGCTCCGGAGGGGCGTCGTGCTGCCGGGCGGGCCGTCTGCGCATCCGTGTGTGGGGTCTTGGAGGGGCACCCTAGCTCACGCTCGAAAGTCCTAGCGCTATCCGGGCGTCTCGGTCGGGCCGGCCCAATTCAGGAAAAATCCTTGAAGGGATTTTTCCTTCAATGGGCCTAAAAAATCGGGCCTTGTGGGCGCCGATTTTTTACCTCGCCCGAGCCACCCGGCTAGCTGGGACTTTCGGCTTTATGTTCGTACGGGTGCCCCTCCAAGGCCCCACACACGGATGCACAGACGGCCCGCCCCCCGGCAGCACGGCGCCCCTCCGGAGCTGAGGTTGTGGCTGCGTAAGTGAAAAAGAGCTGTCGTAGTAAAGGATGTGGTTAAATGTACGGATATTGTAAAGATTTCTTTCAATATTGTAATTTGAAAGGAAACGGATTTTCTATTACCATAGTAGTTAGGGATAATGTGTCTTTGATACGGCGTGTTGGAGCTTTGCTCCAACTGCCTTGATTAAAGAAAACTTGGGTAGCGAGGTAGTAAAATGAAATCGAGGAAGTTGGTTTCGGTTTTGGCGGCGATTTGTGTGATGCTTTCGGCGGTGTGGCCAATGACGGCTGCAGCTTCGGATACGCGTAGGCGGATCACGAGTGTGAAGATCACAGTGGATGATTCGCTCAAGAAGTTTGAGTATGATGCGAATGATCAGTATCTGCCGTCGATTTCGGAGAATGATTTTTCGGTGCCGGACAATGGGCAGTATGAGGTGGATTCGGCGGCCTGGGTCAATGAGTCAGTGAGCGGCGTCGGGCAGCGGCCGATGGTCATTTTGTCTTTGACGGCGCAGTATAAGGATAAGTCAAACGGGGATCAGATCATTTATTATTTCGGGGGCGGCTATAATGCGTCTTCGGTTTCGGTGAGTGGCGGTTCGTTTGTTTCGGCGAAGCAGAGTAATTCGTATCAGCTTGAGCTTGTTATCATGCTTGACAATATGAAGGGGACGTATAGCGCGCCGACGAATATTTATCTGAGTGATGCGGGTGTGGCGTCCTGGACGGCGCCGGCGAACACATCCGGGTTTTATAAGGTGACGTTGTATCGGGATAGTTCGAAGGTGACGACAATCACGACGGACAATCAAAGTTTGAACTTATATCCATACATGACGAAAGCGGGTAGTTATTTCTATGAGGTTCAGACGGTACCGTATGCTTCCGGGCAGTCGAAGTATGGAGACGCTTCGGACATCATGAATTCGAACACGATCATGATTTCGGATGGTCAGGTGTCGGATGGGTCCGGGCGGTATGCTTCGTCGACGGTTTTCTCTGGCGAGGGCGAGCGGATCGCGGCGGCGCAGAATAACACGAAGGTGACGGCTGCTACGGGCTCCAGCACGGGCACGACGTACACAGTGTACAATGCTTCCACCGGGACGACGTCTTCGTATAGTTCGTCGGGCGGCGCGACGTATAGCACAGCCGGTGTTTCTTCAGCTGCCGGCGCAGCGGGGTATCAGGTTTACAATGCCTCTAACGGTCAGACGACCACGCTTCCTATAGAGCGGGCTGCGGGTGGTTTTGCGATTAATGGCGCCGGGAAGTGGGTGCAGCAGAGCAGCGGCTGGTATTTTCAGCTTGTGACCGGGCAGTATGTGACGAATGACTGGGTGCTTTATAATAATGCGTTTTATCGGCTGGATGGCACTGGTAAGATGATGACCGGTCTCTATAGCGGGACGAATGGCGTATATTATCTCACAAGCTCCGGTGCGATGAAGACCGGCTGGGCGGAGATCGGCGGTGAGTGGTACTACTTTAGTGGTACATCGGGCAGTGGCTACGGCACGATGGTTGTAAATAAGCTCATCACAGTCGGCGGGCAGCAGTATTATCTTGACCATGAGGGGAAGATGCGGACCGGCTGGGTGCTTCTCAACAATAAGTATTATTACTTCTATCCGGAAGCAGCGTCCGGGATCCCGAAGGGATCCATGGCGCGGAGCACCACACTGTTCGGCACCTACACGATCGCAGCCGACGGACACTGGGTGCATTGATAAGCGGACGCGGAGAACCAGAGCGAAACGGGCGGAAGCCCGGAAGCGGCAGAGGCGCGCTCTGGACGCACAGAGACGAAAGTCTTAGCGCTATCCAGCCATCACGGACTGGGCCGGCCCAATTCAGGAAAAATCCTTGAAGGGATTTTTCCTTCAATGGGCCTAAAAAATCGGGCCTTGAGGGCACCGATTTTTTACCCTGTCCGTGCTGGCTGGCTAGCTGAGACTTTCGTCAGGAAGTGTGTCCAGAGCGCGCCTCTGCCGCTTCCGGGCTTCCGCCCGCTTCACTCTGGTTCTCCGCTGTTTTGTGGGAATGCAAGCGGGCACTTGTCAGTGCCCGTCTTTTTTAATATACTGAATCGGAACTAGTGGAGTTTGAGGGCTGTATCCTGCTTGGAACGACACCTCTGAAAGGAATTTGCTTTGAATATTATTGATGCCAGAAATCTTTCGTTTGACTATGTCAGGACGGATGAAAACAACAAGGTGATCGATACGACGAGGGCGCTTCGGGATGTGAGTCTTACTATCGCGGAGGGCTCTTTTGTGTGTGTGCTCGGCCACAATGGCTCAGGCAAGTCAACATTTGCGAAGCTCTTAAATGCCCTGAATCTGCCGACGGAGGGGACGCTCTTTATCGGGGAGAAGGATACGAAGGATGAGTCGAAGCTCTGGGATATCCGGAAGGAAACGGGGATGGTGTTTCAGAATCCGGATAATCAGATCATTGCGTCGGTGGTCGAGGAGGATGTCGGTTTCGGGCCGGAGAATATCGGGGTACCGACGAAGGAGATCTGGGAGCGGGTAAACCGCGCGCTGGAGGCGGTCGATATGACAGCGTATCGGCTGAAGTCGCCGAACAGGCTTTCGGGCGGGCAGAAGCAGCGGGTAGCGATCGCGGGTACGATGGCGATGCTTCCGAAGTGTATCGTCCTCGATGAACCGACGGCGATGCTCGATCCGAGCGGCCGGCGCGAGGTCGTGAAGACCGTCACGGAGCTAAACAAACAGGCGCACGTGACGATTGTGCTCATTACGCATTATATGGAGGAAACGGTCGGTGCAGACCGGATCATCGTCATGGATAAGGGACAGGTTGTCATGGACGGTGCGCCGCGCGAGGTGTTCTCGCATGTCGAAGAACTGAAGGCGATCCATATGGATGTGCCGGAGGTGACGGAGCTTAGCTTCCTTCTTAATAAGGCGGGGCTTCCGGTGCCGGTTTCTGTGCTGACGAGGCGGGAGCTCTGCGACCGGCTCTCGGAGCTTCTTCCGAAGCAGGCGGAGTTTGAGCCGGATTTCGTGAAGCAAAAGCCGAAGCATCTCGAGATCACGGATCCGGTCATCCGGGTCAGCCACCTTTCGCACGTGTACCAGCAGGGCACGGCCATGGAGAGCTATGCGCTACGTGATGTCAGCTTCGACATCCCGCGCGGTTCGATCACAGCGTTCATCGGCCACACGGGTTCCGGCAAGTCAACGCTCACGCAGCATCTCGACGGCCTCTTAGAGGCGACCGACGGCGACATCCTCGTCAATTTCCGGGACAACGCGCCGCTCTTTAAGGAGGAGCCCTGCCGCAGGCAGAAAAAGTCGAAGGGCAGAAGCGAAGGGGCGAAGCGTTCGAAAGGCAATATGGCATCAGAGAGCGCAGCAACCGCGGCTATCCTATCTTCGTCCAATGCTTCCGCCGGTGCAGCAGCTGACCTCCCGGCCAGTGCCACCGACCGGAAGACGGAAGCCGTCAGCGGCATCAATTCGGCGATTGACGACAGCAAATTCATCAGTATTTATCACGACAACATCAACAAGCGGCAGCTCCGTTTCAAGGTGGGGCTTGTGTTCCAGTATCCGGAGTATCAGCTGTTCGAAGTGGATGTGATCACGGACGTCATGTACGGCCCGAAGAACCAGGGGCTCTCCGATGACGAAGCGAGAAGCCGCGCGAAGGAGGCATTGGCGCTCGTGGGCATGGGTGAGGAATATTATGAGAAGTCGCCCTTTGAGCTATCCGGCGGGCAGAAACGGCGGGTCGCGATCGCCGGCGTGCTCGCGATGCGGCCGGAGGTGCTGATCCTCGATGAGCCGACGGCGGGACTCGATCCGCAGGGGCGGGACGATCTGTTCCGGGAAATTAAGTCGCTCCATGAGAAGGCCGGGATGACAATCGTGCTTGTGTCGCATTCGATGGACGATGTCGCGCGGTATACGGACCTCGTTGAGGTGCTGGACCACGGAGAGCTAAGGATGTCGGGTACGCCGGAGGAGATTTTCCGTCGGTACAAGGAGCTTGAAGAGATGGGGCTCGGCGCGCCGCAGATGACGTACCTGATCCACGAGCTGAAGGATCTCGGTATCCGCTTCGAGGAGCGCCCGGACACGGTTGAAGAAATGGCGGACGCGATCGTGAAGCTGTATCGGAAATATCAGGATGCAAAGAAGGACGGGAGGACGAAGGTATGACGACTCTCGTTTATAATTCTTGCCATAAAATGCAAAACTTATTTTCTGAACATCTCTGTTGCAAGGCTTGGACCTTAACAGCAGTAGAAAATTTATTTGGAATGAAGAATTCGTTTAAGGAAACAGTTTTGCGAGTGGTAGAAATTTATTCTTGTTTGACAAGCTGTTCTTGGAGAATGAATGAAAGGAGGGGGAGCGTATGTTCCGGGAAATAACACTAGGACAATACTATCCGGTCGACTCAGTGATCCACCGGCTAGATCCACGGGTGAAGCTGCTCGGGACTCTGCTTTTCCTCATCTCGCTTTTTCTGGTGAAGTCGTACACGATGTACGGCGTCGCGGCGGTGTTTCTCGCGATTTTGATCCGGCTCACAAACGTGCCCTTCAAATATATGGTGCGAGGCCTTCGCGGGATCCTGATTCTTCTTCTGATCTCCGTAAGTTTCAATCTTTTCTTGACACCGGGCACGCCGGTACTGACGATCGGGCCGCTCAAGATGACACAGGAAGGTATCGCGATCGCGACGAAGATGGCGGTCCGGCTCATTATGCTGGTCATCGGCTCGACGATCATGACGCTTACCACCACGCCAAATGAACTCACGGACGGGCTTGAAAAGGGACTTGGGGTGTTTAAGCACATCGGGGTGCCGGTGCATGAGATCGCCATGATGATGTCGATCGCGCTTCGGTTTATCCCGATCCTCGTCGATGAAACGGACAAGATCATGAAGGCGCAGCAGGCCCGCGGCGCGGACTTCGAGTCCGGCAATATCCTCCAGCGCGCCAGGGCAATGGTGCCGATCCTCGTGCCGCTCTTTATCAGCGCGTTCCGCCGCGCCAATGACCTCGCGATGGCCATGGAGGCCCGCTGCTATCACGGCGGCGAGGGCCGGACGAAGATGAAGCCGCTTCATTACGCGGGCCGCGACTACGCAGCCTATGCGTGCATCTTCATCTACTTCGCGCTCTTCATCGGCTCACGGTTTCTGCCACTGGTGTAGGCATTGGAAAGGAAGGATATGCGGCGGATTTTGCTGGTCATCGCGTATGACGGGACGAATTATCATGGGTGGCAGGCGCAGAACGACGTCGGCGCTGTCCCAACGATCGAGGGGGCGCTGCTCACGGCGCTCGGGCAGTTGATTCCGGGGGAAACGCCGGCCATCATCGGCGCGAGCCGGACGGACAGCGGCGTCCATGCGAAGGGCAACGTGGCGACATTTGACACGAACTGCACGATCCCGACGGAGAATTTCCCGCGGGCGCTAAACCGCTATCTCCCCGAAGACATTCGCATCATGCAGGCGCGCGAGGTGCCATCGGACTTCCATCCCCGCTACACCCCGCATCGGAAAACCTACGAATACCACATCGATAACGCGCGCATCCCGGACCCCCTGAAGCGGCTCTACAGCTACAGCTTCACCTATCCGGTCGACATCGACAGAATGCGCGAGGCAGCAGGCTACCTTACCGGCACGCATGATTTCACGAGCTTCGTGAACCCCGATTCGCAGGTCTTTCAGCATGGCGGCGATGCGGTGCGGACGATCTACCTTATCGAGATTGAACGCATCGGGCGGAATCAGGTCATCGACGGCTGGAGCCACGAAGAAGATTTCGAGCAGACGGACAACAGGGAAAACGAAATCGTCATCCGCATCTCCGGCAGCGGCTTCCTCTACCACATGATCCGCATCATCGTCGGGACACTCCTCGACATCGGGGTCGGCCGGAAAACGCCATCCGACATCCCGAAAATACTTGACGCGAAGGACCGCACGAAGGCCGGTCCGACAGTCCCCGCGAAAGGTCTCTGCCTCGTCGACCTCGACTACTCGGTATGACACCGGGGACGGTTCTCGCTGTCAGCTTTTGCGGCATGACACCAGGGCGGTTTTAGTTCTATGAGGTTACATCTATTGCACTATGAGGGAACAGTATGAAAGAAGAGAATCATGCTTCCATCCGTGGCTTCATCTTTGACATGGATGGCACACTATTTGACACCGAGCGGCTGTACCGGAGGTTCTGGTTCGAGCTCGGAAAGGAGCACGGCTACTACGTCGATGACCATATGCTTGATCTCATGCGCGGCGCGTCCGTGCAGGTCGGTGTGAAGGTCTTCCATGACTACAACCCGGACGTTGACTATTTCGCAGAGCGGAAGGAGCGGTACGCTCGCGTCATGCAATATGTGACGGAGCACGGCGCCCCGCAGAAGCCCGGTCTTGTGCCAATGCTAACGGCCCTGAAGGCTTGTGGCTATAAGCTTGGCATCGGCTCCTCCACGATGAAGACGCAGGTTGATGCATACCTTGCATCAGCCGGCATCACGGATATTTTTGACTTCATTGGAACCGGAGAAATCACAACCCACGGAAAGCCGGAGCCGGACATTTTTCTCATCGTCGCGGAGAAGCTCGGCCTCGCACCGGAAACCTGCGTTGTCGTAGAGGATTCCCTGAATGGCATCCGCGCCGGCCACGCCGCCGGCTGCCACGTGATCGGCATCCCCGACCTCCTCGACCTTACCCCCGTCGCCTCCCTCTGTGACGCCATCCTCCCCTCCCTCCGCGAAATCCCCGCCTGGGCCGCCAGCCAGATGTGACACCAGGTGACACCGGGGACGGTTCTCCTTGTCAGCTTTTCACTAAAAAGCTGACAGAGAGAACCGTCCCCGGTGTCATAAAGAAATGATCCTTCTATCTGCGAAAAGCAGATGGAAGGATCATTTCTTTAAATCCATCAGCTGCGGTGGAGAAAAAGTCGATTTCACAGTTGACAATGAGACAAGCTTTCTATAGAATAAAAAAGCTGTCGCAATTGCGGGCGTAGTGTGTCTGCGAGAAGGCAGTGGAAACTTATAAGCAGAGCCGAAAAGGCTCGGGCTACATTAAATACTGAAATCAGTCTCAAGAAGTACAGGTGCTGTTTCGCCGATGTAGGCATTGGCAGAGGCAGCGAAGCCACAGCTTTTTCAGGCAGAGACCAGAGTAAGTAGCCTTACAACAGGAGGTTGTTATGAAATCATATGTTGCTACAGCTTCTACGATCAACAGAAAGTGGTACGTAGTAGATGCAGAGGGTCAGACGCTTGGTCGTCTCGCAGCACAGGTTGCTATGGTTCTTCGTGGTAAGAACAAGCCGACCTACACACCGTTCCTTGACTGCGGTGATTATGTCATCATTGTAAACGCAGACAAGATTGCAACAACTGGTAAGAAGCTTGATCAGAAGATTTATCGTACACATAGTAAGTACGTTGGCTCCATGAAGGAGACCACTCTTCGTGATCTTAAGGCAAACAAGCCGGAGAAGGTTGTCGAGTATGCCGTGAAGGGTATGCTTCCGAAGGGACCGCTTGGCAGACAGATGTACAAGAAGCTTTTTGTATATGCTGGTCCGGATCACAAGCACCAGGCACAGAAGCCTGAAGAGCTGAAGCTCGCATACTAAGGAGGAAGACGACATGGCTACGAACAGAAATTACGGCACAGGCAGAAGAAAAGATGCTGTTGCAAGAGTTTACATCATGCCTGGTACAGGTAAGGTAACGATCAACAAGAGATCCCTTGAAGACTATTTCGGTCTCGAGACTCTTCGTATGATGGTAAAGTCCCCGCTCGTTCTCACACAGAATGAGGGCAAGTTCGACGTTCTCGTAAACGTTCGCGGCGGCGGCACGACAGGTCAGGCTGGTGCAATCCGTCATGGTGTTGCCAGAGCTCTTTGCGATATGGATGCAGAGCTTCGTCCGGCTCTCAAGAAGGCTGGTTTCCTTACGAGAGATCCGAGAATGAAGGAGAGAAAGAAGTACGGCTTAAAGTCCGCACGTCGCGCACCGCAGTTCTCAAAGAGATAATCTGCGCGTTTCTACAAGCGATGCGAATACAAAAAGGGATTGCTTCCGCAAGTTTACTTGCTGGGGAGCAATCCCTTTTTCGTATTCATAGCGCGACAGCGCGACATGAGCAAGACGCGAAGCGTCTGCGAATGGCATCGCGGGATATGGACATCTGTCCTGGAATGCTTGCATTCCAAGGGCGTTATTTTTTTGAGTTTACGCGACGACTGTCGCGACCGAGATGGAGCGAAGCGGAATCGAGGTGCCTCGTTGTACTCAGTATTTCTGGGGTTTTTCTTTACTCAGAAACGCTGTGGGATGGTATGAAAATCAAGAAATTTTAGACGGTAATAAGCAAGTAGATTGGTGGGATAGGCAGAAACGTCCGGAAATAGAAGGAAATGTTAGAAAAAGTGTTCTTGGGAAGCTGGCAAATTATAAGAAGCAAGTTGCGGAAGAGAGTCGGATCAGGCCGGTTCCGGTAAAGAACAAGGGGATGAATAATTTCACTGCAAAAACGACGTCGCTCGCTACATTATAATGAAAAGTAGAACATATTATGGCTATATAATAATAGTTCATTCAATGATGAAAGGAATCCGGAAATGAATATAGCTTTATGCGATGATGATATTAATATTAATAGCCAATTGACAGATCTGATAAAGAAGCAATGTAAAGATGCAAATATCAGTTGCTTTAAGGGAAGTGAGGATCTTCTTTCTTGCACAGATTTTTTCGATATATATTTCCTTGATATCGAAATGGGAGAAATATCCGGGATGGAACTTGCAAGGCGCATTCGTGAGGAGCAGGGAGAGACCGGGAAGCGAAGCATACTCATATTTGTGACCGCCTACAGAGAGTATATGGAAGAAGCTTTTGATGTAAATGCTTTTCATTATCTTGTGAAGCCGATTAAGGAAAGCAAGTTTTCAGATGTGTTTCAACGGGCGCTTAAAGAGGTTCGGTCTTCTGACGAACAAAGAAATAAATATGTGATCATTAAAGACGGGGATAATAGGAAAAAAATCCTGTTTTCCGAGATTCAGTATATCGAAAGCAATGACAGGAAGGTGGTTTTCCATACAGACAGTGGACTCGCAGAAACCTATGCCAGAATGTGCGATCTTGAAAATGAATTGGGGGATACTTTCTTTAGGTGCCATAGGTGCTATCTTGTGAATTTCGAAAAGGTGACGGCTTATTCCGTGAACAGCATTCGGGTACTAAACGGCGACAGCATTATCATTGCCGAAAAGAAGTATACGGATTTCGTCAAAGCGTTTCTTCGCTACGCCAAAAACGGAGGTATCGTGAATGTTTGACCTTTTGACTATTACATTGACACTGCCGATATATGTATCAGATGCGATTTTCAGTGGGATATACGTAGCTGCGTTCCTAAAACCGAAACACTCCATAAAGCTAATACACATTCTCTGGACAACCATTTACCTTTCAGTGGAAGCTGTACTATATAAAGTGATGGACACGCAAACCGTTGCATTTCGTACATTGTTGGACCTTACATTGCTGTACCTTCTTGAGCTTTTGTTTTTTGAACGGGATTTCAAAAGGCAGACATTCGCCGCCATAAGCTTTACCGCCGGAAAAGAGTTGATCAGAAACATCGGAAGTGTCGGCTATTACCTAATCTCCCAAGCAACTTGGGGCATGTTTGAAAGCCTTGTTCTTGAACCCGAAAACCTAACCGTGGAAAAAGCAGATATGTTTCTCAATATCTATCTTTTCGCTCAAAGCTTAGCATCCGTAGCCATATATGTGGGGCTAATGTTTACATATCTCAAAGTCCTCAGTGGAAAATATATCCACAAAGGCTACGAGCCAAGCCCGGGAGAGAGTATCTTTTTGATACTTCCATGCATTACGGGCCTTGGGGTGTCCATGACCTTGCGGGTAATGATATTGAAAATAAACGAAAGATTATCCCTGCTGATTTATGACAAGGTTCCGGAGATTCTTATATGGATTATAGTCATTTGTTTGCTGCTCCTTTGCTCCATTATTGCTGCTATGATGATGTTTCAATACCTCATTGAACGTAATGAAGAGAGGCGGAAGCAGACAATCCTGGAAAAGCAAGTGGAACAGCTTCACAGGGAGATAGAGGATGTTGAAAATATTTATTCTGACCTACGTGGCCTTAAGCATGATATGAGGAATCATTTGAACCATATCATGCAATATGTAAAGAATGTCGGGAACGATACTGATACTGCGGAGATAGACGGTTACATCGGTGAACTGGAAACTGCAGTGAATCAACTGGATTTTTCATTAAAGAGTGGAAATCCAATCACGGATATCATAATTTATCAAAGGATGCAGGAAACGAAGAGGAGTGGCATTTCTTTTGAACCGGACTTTGTGGCACCGCGTTCTGGCCCCATAGATATTTATGACATTGCAGTCATTTTGGATAATGCTTTGGACAATGCCTTTGAAGCTTGTCGAAAGGTGGATGGTGCAAGAGAAATCACGCTTAAGTCCTATATGAAAGGCACCTTATATTTTATTGAGATTGAAAATGTATTTGACGGGCAGGTAACTTTTGACAAGGACACCGGGCTTCCTGTGACGAGTAAAACGGATAAGCATTTGCATGGGATTGGGATGTCGAATATTCAAAAATGCGCAAGAAAATATATGGGGGATGTAGACATTGAGATTTATAATAAAGGAGAAAGACAGATGTTTTGTTTGACAGTTATGATGAATAATAAGTGCACAAGGAATTGACTGCAAGAATAGTGGTGTTCACTGCAATTGCATTATATCTGGTTTCTGACCTCCGAAGTAAAGATTAGATGAAGGAGGTTTGAAATGGCAGTAGAGATTAATGATACATATGGAAAATATGTCGGCAATAATGTAAATCCAAAGATAATAAAACGAGGAAAGAACTCCGGAATCAGACGAGACACAGAGATGGGAGACAGAGCCGGAGAGTCAGTAGTTGAAGTGTTGCTAAACCAAAAAGATACCCTGGAGATTTCCGAACAGGGTAGGACAGCCTTAAAGGAAAAACAGGCAGTGGAGGATACAAAATCCAATCTGTCATTTGATACAG